>NZ_KV793070.1:0-1878 GCF_001808385.1 Rothia sp. HMSC08A08 | reverse complement strand
CAGGTTTGTTGTTTCAAAACTATACAGCGAACGCAAACACCACCAACAACTCTAGTGTGAATAAGTCTTCGGCCTATTAGTACCAGTCAACTCCACGCCTTACAACGCTTCCATACCCGGCCTATCAACCTCATCATCTCTAAGGAGCCTCACACACCCAAAAGGGCGCCAGGAGAACTCATCTCGAAACAGGCTTCCCGCTTAGATGCCTTCAGCGGTTATCCCTCCCGAACGTAGCCAATCAGCCATGCACCTGGCGGTACAACTGACATACCAGAGGTTCGTCCGTCCCGGTCCTCTCGTACTAAGGACAGCCTTTCTCAATTCTCCAACGCGCGCAGCGGATAGGGACCGAACTGTCTCACGACGTTCTGAACCCAGCTCGCGTACCGCTTTAATGGGCGAACAGCCCAACCCTTGGGACCGCCTCCAGCCCCAGGATGCGACGAGCCGACATCGAGGTGCCAAACCATGCCGTCGATATGGACTCTTGGGCAAGATCAGCCTGTTATCCCCGAGGTACCTTTTATCCGTTGAGCGACAGCGCTTCCACAAGCCACTGCCGGATCACTAGTCCCGACTTTCGTCCCTGCTCGAGTCGCCACTCTCACAGTCAAGCTCCCTTGTGCACTTACACTCAACACCTGATTGCCAACCAGGCTGAGGGAACCTTTGGGCGCCTCCGTTACACTTTAGGAGGCAACCGCCCCAGTTAAACTACCCATCAGGCACTGTCCCTGAACCAGATCATGGCCCGAAGTTAGACATCCAGATTGACCAGAGTGGTATTTCAACAACGACTCCACCACCACTAGCGTAGCGGCTTCACAGTCTCCCACCTATCCTACACAAGCCAACCCAAACACCAATACCAAACTATAGTAAAGGTCACGGGGTCTTTCCGTCCTGCTGCGCGAAACGAGCATCTTTACTCGTACTGCAATTTCACCGAGTTCATGGTTGAGACAGTAGGGAAGTCGTTACTCCATTCGTGCAGGTCGGAACTTACCCGACAAGGAATTTCGCTACCTTAGGATGGTTATAGTTACCACCGCCGTTTACTGGGGCTTAAATTCTCAGCTTCGCCCACACAGGGCTAACCAATCCTCTTAACCTTCCAGCACCGGGCAGGAGTCAGTCCGTATACCTCGTCTTACGACTTCGCACGGACCTGTGTTTTTGATAAACAGTCGCTTCCCCCTGGTCTCTGCGACCCCTACACGCTCCCCACCGCACGGGCAGATCACGCTCAGGGCCCCCCTTCTCCCGAAGTTACGGGGGCATTTTGCCGAGTTCCTTAACCATGATTCTCTCGATCGCCTTAGTATTCTCTACCTGATCACCTGTGTCGGTTTCGGGTACGGGCAGCTAAAACCTCACGCCGATGCTTTTCTCGGCAGCATAGGATCACCAAATCCCCCACAAACAAGGGGTCCCATCACGTCTCAGACACACAACCAGCGCATTTAACAACCAGTCATCCTACACGCTTAGACCACGACAACCACCGCGTGGCTTGGCTACCTTCCTGCGTCACACCTGTTAACACGCTTACCTCCAAAGCTTGGGTCCCACACACCCCACAACACCACAAAGAAAAACTTCATGACACCGTGATCGGCATGGTTAGCATCACAATATCAGTATGGACGGTCCTTCACTGGTACGGGAATATCAACCCGTTCTCCATCGACTACGCCTGTCGGCCTCGCCTTAGGCCCCGACTAACCCAGGGCAGATTAACTTGACCCTGGAACCCTTGATCATCCGGCGCACGGGTTTCTCACCCGTGATTCGCTACTCATGCCTGCATTCTCACTCCCACACAATCCACCACACACTCCCGTGGCAGCTTCACCTCGTGCAGGACGCTCCCCT
>NZ_KV793069.1:0-2895 GCF_001808385.1 Rothia sp. HMSC08A08 | reverse complement strand
TGACCGGCTGATGATGATCTCTGCATGCGTGTTTGTGTGTGGTGGTGTTGTTGGTGTGGTGTGTTGTTTGAGAACTCAAGAGTGTGCTTTGTTCAATACGTTTTAGACGCAGCATGTTTGTGTGTTGTGTTGTGATGATGTGTATTGGTGAAACGGGATGTTGTGACAGTGCGCTGGTGCCCTCGTAGTGGGGGTGTTGGTGTGCGGGGTTGATACCGTATATGTTTTTTGATCTTATTGAGGTCATGTTTTTTGGTGTGGTCTTGTAGTTTTTGAAAAATTTGTTGTGGTGTCTGCTGGTTGGGACATTCGTGTGGGGTGCAGAGCATGGGGTGCGTTGGTGTGCCTGGTGTTTTGTGTCCTGATTGTTTTTTGTTTTGTCAGTAGTTCATTGTTTTTTGAGAGTTATGGGATCATGCGTTTGCTTTTTGTTTTTGTAACGGAGAGTTTGATTCTGGCTCAGGACGAACGCTGGCGGCGTGCTTAACACATGCAAGTCGAACGATGAAGCCTAGCTTGCTAGGTGGATTAGTGGCGAACGGGTGAGTAATACGTGAGTGACCTACCTTTGACTCTGGGATAAGCCTGGGAAACTGGGTCTAATACCGGATACGACCAATCTCCGCATGGGGTGTTGGTGGAAAGCGTTATGGAGTGGTTTTAGATGGGCTCACGGCCTATCAGCTTGTTGGTGAGGTAATGGCTTACCAAGGCGACGACGGGTAGCCGGCCTGAGAGGGTGACCGGCCACACTGGGACTGAGACACGGCCCAGACTCCTACGGGAGGCAGCAGTGGGGAATATTGCACAATGGGCGCAAGCCTGATGCAGCGACGCCGCGTGAGGGATGACGGCCTTCGGGTTGTAAACCTCTGTTAGCATCGAAGAAGCGAAAGTGACGGTAGGTGCAGAGAAAGCGCCGGCTAACTACGTGCCAGCAGCCGCGGTAATACGTAGGGCGCGAGCGTTGTCCGGAATTATTGGGCGTAAAGAGCTTGTAGGCGGTTGGTCGCGTCTGCTGTGAAAGGCTGGGGCTTAACCCTGGTTTTGCAGTGGGTACGGGCTAACTAGAGTGCAGTAGGGGAGACTGGAATTCCTGGTGTAGCGGTGGAATGCGCAGATATCAGGAGGAACACCGATGGCGAAGGCAGGTCTCTGGGCTGTAACTGACGCTGAGAAGCGAAAGCATGGGGAGCGAACAGGATTAGATACCCTGGTAGTCCATGCCGTAAACGTTGGGCACTAGGTGTGGGGGACATTCCACGTTTTCCGCGCCGTAGCTAACGCATTAAGTGCCCCGCCTGGGGAGTACGGCCGCAAGGCTAAAACTCAAAGAAATTGACGGGGGCCCGCACAAGCGGCGGAGCATGCGGATTAATTCGATGCAACGCGAAGAACCTTACCAAGGCTTGACATATACTGGACTGCGTCAGAGATGGCGTTTCCCTTCGGGGCTGGTATACAGGTGGTGCATGGTTGTCGTCAGCTCGTGTCGTGAGATGTTGGGTTAAGTCCCGCAACGAGCGCAACCCTCGTTCTATGTTGCCAGCACGTGATGGTGGGGACTCATAGGAGACTGCCGGGGTCAACTCGGAGGAAGGTGGGGATGACGTCAAATCATCATGCCCCTTATGTCTTGGGCTTCACGCATGCTACAATGGCCGGTACAGAGGGTTGCGATACTGTGAGGTGGAGCTAATCCCTAAAAGCCGGTCTCAGTTCGGATTGGGGTCTGCAACTCGACCCCATGAAGTCGGAGTCGCTAGTAATCGCAGATCAGCAACGCTGCGGTGAATACGTTCCCGGGCCTTGTACACACCGCCCGTCAAGTCACGAAAGTTGGTAACACCCGAAGCCGGTGGCCTAACCCTGGTGGGGGGAGCCGTCGAAGGTGGGACTGGCGATTGGGACTAAGTCGTAACAAGGTAGCCGTACCGGAAGGTGCGGCTGGATCACCTCCTTTCTAAGGAGCTCAACTATTGTTTGGTTGGCCATGCTGCTCGCGAGTGTCGGGTGGGTGGTTTGCTCATGGGTGGAATGTCAGCCCCTTTTTTTTGTTGTTTGTTTTGTTTCACGGTGTTGTGTATGCGTCATCGTTATTGTTGTGTTGTTCGGGTGCGTTCTTGGGTTTTCGGGTTGCACGCTAGGTGTGGTCTGAGTTGGTGACTGGCTGGTGCTGGTGCTGGGGTTGTTCTCGGTGTTGGTGTTGGTGTGGTTTGTTGTTTGAGAACTATATAGTGGACGCGAGCATCTTCTGGGAACTGCACGGTTGTGTGGTTTCTTGATTCTTCTTTTTCTTGATTGTGTGTAAGTTGTTAAGGGCACACGGTGGATGCCTTGGCATCAGGAGCCGATGAAGGACGTGTGAATCTGCGATAAGCCTCGGGGAGCCGATAACTGGGCGTGGATCCGAGGATTTCCGAATGGGGAAACCTCGCTCATCGTTGTGGTGGGTGACCGCTGGTTGAATGTATAGGCCAGTTGGGGGGAACGCGGGGAAGTGAAACATCTCAGTACCCGCAGGAAGAGAAAATAATAATGATTCTGTTAGTAGTGGCGAGCGAACGCGGATGAGGCTAAACCTGTGGTGTGTGATAGCGGTTAGGTGTTGCATCATGGGTGTTGTGGGAGTTGTTGTGGTGGTTCTAACTGGTCACCGGCGTAGTGCATGATGGTAGGCGAACTGGCTTGGAATGGTCGACCGTAGTGGGTGAGAGTCCCGTAGTTGAAAGTGTTGTGTGTGCGTTGACAATGTCCCGAGTAGCACGGGGCTCGTGGAATCTCGTGTGAATCTGCCAGGACCACCTGGTAAGTCTAAATACTTCCTGATGACCGATAGTGGATCAGTACCGTGAGGGAATGGTGAAAAGTACCCCGGGAGGGGAGTGAAATAGT
>NZ_KV793068.1:26415-83932 GCF_001808385.1 Rothia sp. HMSC08A08 | reverse complement strand
TTCGAAGTACTTCACCATCGAAAGAGACTCGTAGCTTTTCCGTGAGTATCATCTGGCCTAAGAAGAATGCCAAGATACCACTCAAGGTTCCTACGACAAAAGCTACCACCGTCACCACAAGGGCTTTAGCAGAATATAAAAGAGAACGACGCGGTACTGCTAACTGACTTGTTTGCATAGCACCCGTGGCATATTCAGATGCAATAAATACCGTCGCCATGGAAGAAAGAATAATGCCTCCCAATGAAGCGCCTACAACTCCGATAGAATACGACGCGCTCTTCATCTGGTCAATGATCTCGGAACCGTTGACTGATTGCCCATTCACAATCTGCGATGTACTCACATCTTTCTCATACTGTGCCAATTGTTCGTTAAAAACAGGAGCCAGCAGCATTGCGAGTCCTAAAATCAGCACTACCGTAATGATGAAGAGAACCTGCTGAGAACGTAGGGAGCGCATCTTTAACCATTCTGAGCGGAGCACACCCAGGAATGATAGATTATGAGCAACCGGTGCAGGCGCATTTTTAGTAGCGTAAGTTTGAGTACTCATTTATATGTTCCTCCCATTCCCCTGCTGGGTTTCATCGATAAAGCTGTGCTCTGGAGAACTAGTCACCGGTTGCAGTTGAGGATCGGCTGCCGGTGCATTCGGCACCGAAGAAACCGCGGCTACGGCACCAGCACCTGGAAGACTATCAGAGACATATTCAACCTCTGAACGTGTAATTTCAAGGTAAACATCCTCAAGAGTCGCTTCATGAGGCGCCAGCTCATAGAGCAAAATTTGCTCACGCAAAGCGAGTTCACCCAGGTCGCGAGCATCAGCCGAAACCAACAAACCATCGGTATCGACTGCTTCGAAAGGAAGCGATCGTTCCGCAAGGAGTGAAGCGAAAAGGTCACGTTCATCGGTACGAACCAGAACTTTATGACCGCCTACTCGCGAGATAAGTTCATCAATAGACGTATGTTCCAGCAGGCGACCGCGCCCAATAATAATGAGGTCGTCAGCGGTCTGCGCCATCTCGCTCATGAGGTGTGAAGAAATCAGCACCGCCCGACCTTCGGATGCCAAATACTTTGCCAACTGACGAACCCACACCACACCTTCGGGATCAAGACCATTAACCGGCTCGTCCAAAATAACGTTATGGGGATCGCCCAAGATAGCTGAGGCAATACCTAAACGCTGGTTCATACCGAGGGAAAAACCGCCAACCTTCCGCTTAGCCACCTGACTAAGACCGGTCATGCCGATAACTTCGTCCACACGTTTCGCCGAAATACCATGGGTAAGCGCAATAGACATAAGGTGCGTGCGTGCACTGCGCCCCGGATGCACCGATTTCCCGTCAAGGAGGGCTCCTACCGTATGGAGCGGAGATTTAAGGGACTGATAATTTTTGCCGTCCACAAGGGCTTCGCCCGAGGTGGGCTTATGGAGTCCGACCAGCATGCGCATCGTGGTCGATTTACCTGCCCCATTGGGACCCAAGAAACCGGTGACTTTACCGTCGGGAACGATAAAAGACATATCGTTAACGGCGGTTTTATCACCGTACATCTTAGTAAGATTCTGAACCTGTAACATCTACATCTACCCTTCTGAAGAAGTTTAAGGTTGCTCTATCACGTCCAGTCTACGGTTCTCACTTCGGAGAATATAGGATTTTTGAGGTTCCTTCGGAATTTTTATTATTTCTCAATCTTTTTACATACACCGTTTCACGTGAAACATTGATGCTGTCTATAAGAAAATTCCTATAGAAATATAGTTATCCAACGTATAGAGATAGAAATACTACTATATCGAAGTATCTCCAAGAATAGTCCTGATACCCGTCCCCTAGGGTTGTGCGCCCACGTCTGTGAAATTACTGTAGTTAAAAATAGACCGTATACGAAGGGGTAGGGAACTATGCGTAGGACTAGCAGTACACCGGAACCACAGAAAAACCGTGCAGGATACGTCCGGTGGGGCAGGTGCCTCCTTGGTAGTACAGCGCTTGCTGCCACAACCTACATAAGTGTTCAAGGTATACGATGCCGCCGGGCACTCCACGATGCTGTGGACGAACTCGCGTCGTATCCGGTCAAAACGGCGCATCTCAGCTATGGAGAGATAGCATATCTCGATATTATGCCCACCGGGTCGTCCTCAGTATATAGCGACCCTCCCGTTATTCTGTCTCTGCACGGTATCTATGGCGGCTACGACCAAGCCTTTGAGAACGTTAGGGAGCTCTCGAAACACTACAGGATTATTGCTCCATCGCGTTTTGGGTACCCCGGAAGCGCGGTCGCAGGTGAAGGGAGTCCCAAAGAACAGGCAGCGGCTCTGATGGCCCTCCTCGATATCCTCAATATTGAGCAGGTCTATGTGCTAGGCGCCTCTGCCGGAGGAACCCCCGCTCTTCGTTTCGCTCTGGATTATCCGGAACGGACCGCAGGTCTTATTCTCCTCAGCTCTGCTCCGCCCTGGGAGGAAAAACCACGAAAGCTGCCCACGCGTATGGGGCCTCCTGCCGCTCTGAACCATGACTACATCATGTGGCTGCTGTCTCCGTTTTTCAAACCTCTATTTGGGCTTCCCACACACACCATATATGGGATGTTCCCCCTACAGGAGCGACGTATGGGAGCCAAGATCGACGCAGCTATCACAAACCCGGATATGGCGGTCCATCTTGAGGAATACCCCATTGAGAGCTTGGAACCGCCCGTTTTTCTGATCCATGCACAAGATGACCGAGTTGTGCCTTTTGCCCAGCCGCGAGGGCATGTGCAGAGTTCTATGTACCGATACCCGAATCTCACCACATGTATCTTCGAAACGGGTGGTCATATGATCGAGGGGCATTTGGAAGAGGTAACCCAAGCGGTCATAGATTTTATTGACGGTACTCTGTAACACGCAATGTTTCACGTGAAACATACCCCTCCCCTACCCCGCACTTCTCGGGTAAAACGGATAATTGGCTCCACATATGAAAAGGGCATCGCATCCCAGTCGGAATGCGACGCCCTCACAGCGTCTAAATACGCCCTGCTTATGCGGCTGCTACAACGTCCAGAGTAACGTTGGCAACAACATCCTCATGCAGACGAGCGGTCACCTGGTACTCACCGGTGCGCTTGATAGCGGAACCGAGGTGAATGGTGCGCTTGTCGATAGTGCCGAGACCTGCCTCTTCAATAGCGTCAGCAATAGCATCTGCCTTAACGGAGCCGAAGAGACGACCATCAGCACCAGCCTTGTGTGCTACTACAATCGGGCGAGCAGAGAGCTTAGCTGCGGTCTCCTGGGCTTCTTCCAGGGAGGCCTTCGCACGGGCCGCACGGGCCGCACGGATAGATTCAACCTGCTTCTCGCCGCCAACGGTCCACGAAACGGCAAAGCCGCGAGGAAGAAGGTAGTTACGTGCATAGCCGTTCTTAACGGTGACGATGTCACCAGCGGCACCCAGACCGGTTACTTCCTGAGTCAGAATAATCTTAGCCATAGTACTTGTTACTCTCCTTCTCGTTAGCGGCCAGCGCCGGAGTAGGGAAGCAGTGCAACCTCACGGGCATTCTTAATTGCCTGAGCGATCTTGCGCTGTTCCTGAACGGTCACGCCAGTTACGCGGCGAGCGCGGATCTTGCCGCGATCGGAGATGAACTTGCGTAGCAAGGCGACGTCTTTGTAATCGATAACGGTGACGTCAGCAGCTTTCAGGGGGTTCTGCTTAGGTTTGGGCTTACGGATTTCAGCCTTAGCCATCGTGGTGCTCCTTTAGGTTGGGAGCCCGCGGCGTTAACCGCGGGATGGATTGATATATGGTTTGGTTTGAGGAAGACGGAACGTTTCTTTAGAACGGAGGTTCATCATCGGCACCGGTACCCCAATCGTAGTTTCCGCCGGACTGCGAGGTCCACGGATCAGCTGCAGGTGCCTGCTGCTGTGCCGGTTGTGCGGGCGCCTGTTGGGCTCCCCCACCGAATCCGGCATTACTGGAGTAACCGTTTCCGCCCTGCTGCTGAGCGAAGCCCTGCTGCGGCGCGGAATTGTTAAAACCACCCTGCTGGGGGTTATTACCGAAGTTATTACCGCCAAAGTTGCCGCCCTGCTGACCACCGAAGTTACCTCCAGAGGTGCGCTGTGAACGGGTTACCTGGGCGGTAGCGTACCGTAGAGCGGGACCGATCTCATCGAGCTCGATCTCCATTGAGGTACGGCGTTCGCCTTCCTTCGTTTCATACGAGCGAGACTTCAAACGACCCTGGGCGATCACACGGGTTCCCTTTTTCAGGGTCTCTGCGACGTTCTCTGCGTAGTCGCGCCAAATAGACGCACGCAGGAACAGTGCCTCACCGTCTTCCCACTGACCGGTTTGACGGTTGTAGGTACGCGGGGTAGATGCAATCGTAAAGTTTGCAACCGCTGCACCTGCGGGAGTGTAGCGCAACTCAGGGTCGCTGGTGAGATTCCCGACCACAGTGATAATGGTTTCGCCTGCCATTGATGCCTCCTCGAATGGATTCAAGTATATAACTCTAGGTAACCATAGGAACCTGACATTTTAATCAGGTCGCGGTTTTAGAGTCTTACTTGTTGACCTTCTGATCCTCCGGACGGATGATCTTGGTACGCATAACGGACTCGTTCAGGTTTAGAACACGGTCGAGCTCAGCGGCGGTCTCAGGGCTCGCGGTGAAGTTAACAACCGCATAGATACCTTCGGACTTCTTCTGGATCTCGTATGCCAGACGGCGGCGACCCCAGATGTCAAGGTTGTCGATGGTACCGCCAGCGTTGGTGACGATTTCCAGGAACTTCGACAGAGACGGCTCTACCGCTCGGTCCTCAACCTCGGGGTTGAGGATAACCATCAGTTCGTATGCACGCATGATTAAACCCCTCCTTTGGGCTAAACGGCTATGGGATTTCCATAGCAGGAGATTCATGTGGCACCCGGTGCAGCATCCTCTTGTTCAGGATGCACACACAGATTCTTCTATACTACACGAGAATACAGGGTAGAATCCAGCAAAGAGAAGGATGCGCCCGCCACACCGCGTGGGTGTAACGGGAGCATCCTGAAGCTAGAGTCTTGAACGCTAAAAATTCTGGTTTTAGTAGTAACGAACCGAAGAGTCCCGAAGGTTGAGGATGGCGACTCGAAGGATATTCGTGAAGAGGTCTTTGAAGAGCAGAAGGCCTAGCGGAATACCGGTTATCCAACCTAAACCTATGGGCGTCAGCAGGCTGGTTATACCGGTGAGCGCCAGATAAAGCAGCCCCTGAATTGGCTGACGCAGATAAAACTTGTGGATGCCTAACCATCCGAGGAAAAGCCACAGCACATAGGTGAGAATCACAGATTTGGGGCGAATCACGACGACGGTCGATTGTTCATGTTCGGAGTTCACATAAGTACGGCTGCCCGGAACGGTTCCATGGGCGAAAAGTTTAGGTTCATAAACCTGTTGCGACATATTTCCTTCCTTCGTGAGTGTTTCAGCGCGCTGTATATAACGCGCTCACTGCAAGTTTAGACAGTTCACATGCGCAAACCCTGGGAACGGGGTGTGTATTCGGTGGGAGTCTGCCCTCCCCTCCCCCACCGCACCAACCTTCGTTCAGACAAAAATCCCGCATCCTCGACTGTGAGGATGCGGGATTCTCCAATGCGCGGTGGGATCGTGATAATGGGCTGTTACTGCTTCACGACAACGGGGGTTACACCGTTGAGTTGGTTCACCCGGCCAGGTATCAGGAAAATATCAATGATGAGCAATATGCCCAAAATTACAAGAGGAATTATCCCGATAAGAAACCAAACAGTTGCCCAGCCAGTAAGGAATAAACACAGGTATAGAATCCCTTGACCCGTTTGGTTCAGATAAAACTTGTGAATACCAGGGGAACCTAGGAAAAACCACAGCAGATATGCCACCGCCATGGATTTGGGTTGCTGCACCATCATGACCGGTGCTACGGCAATAGGTTGTATGGGCTGTCCGTGAGGTTGAGAACCGTTGAATGCGGGGTTAGAAGCCGGATTAAAGGCAGAGTTATCAGACATAGTAATGCCCTTTCGGTGAATGTGTATTCGTGCGCGGCGAACGCTGCCGCTGAGTACCATCCTACACGTCAATTTAGCTTCACAGAGGCATTTAGTGAACCTTATACACCGTAGTCTCCGTCATACTCTTTTCCGCAGTATTCCGCCGTATTATGGGGATTTAGGGCTCTCCGTGCTCCTGCCACCACACAAGCAGACGGCGGGTCGCTTCTTCTTCACCAAGTTCACCCTCATCCAAACGCAGGTTCAGCAGGAATTTATACGCCTGCCCCACAAGAGGCCCAGGACCGATGCCCAGCACCGCCATAATCTGTTCGCCATCCAGTTCAGGGCGCATCGCATCCAGCTCTTCTTGGGCTGCAAGCTCATCAATACGCCGCTCCAAATCATCGTATGCCTGCGCCAGCGAGCGCGCCATGCGCTTATTGCGCGTGGTGACATCCGACCGAGAAAGCCTGTGGAGACGCTGCAGCTGCTCCCCTGCGTCCCGCACATATCGACGTACTGCCGAGTCGGTCCACCCGGCCTCACGGTAGCCGTAGAAGCGCATATGAAGCTCCACGAGGCGCGCCACCGCCTTGATGGTGTCGTTATCAAAGCGTAGGGCGCGCATCCGTTTTTTGACCATGCGCGCGCCAACCACATCGTGCTGCAGAAAAGATACCGAGCCGTCTTTCTCGAATCTGCGGGTTTTGGGTTTGCCAATGTCGTGTAGAAGCGATGCGAAACGCAGCACAAAATCGGGCGCGGGGCAGGGACCGTCAGCGTCAGTTTCCTTCTCGATCGCCTGTTCCATAACTTTGAGCGAGTGCTCATAAACGTCTTTATGGTGGTGTGAAGGGTCCATTTCCATGCGCAGGGCGGGCAGCTCCGGGAGCACATAGTCCGCAAGCCCGGTTTCTACGAGCAAGTTCAGGCCCACGCGCGGGTAATCTGCACAGATGAGTTTGATGAGTTCGTCGCGCACCCGTTCCGCCGAAATAATCTCGATGCGCGATGCCATCTGCCGCATCGCTTCGGATACTTCCGGCGCTACAGTGAGATTGAACCGAGCAGCAAACCGTGCCGCGCGCATCATACGAAGAGGATCTTCGGAAAAGGATTCTTGAGGCGAGCGCGGGGTTCGCAAAACGCCCTCTGCTAAATCTTTAGTGCCGTGGAAAAGATCCACGATTTCCCCCGAAGGCAGCGCAGCAGCCATGGCGTTGATGGTGAAGTCGCGCCGTATTAGGTCAGCCTTCAGATCGGTGCCGAATTCCACCGTGGGTTTGCGGGAATCAGCAACGTACACTTCGGCGCGGTAGGTCGTTACCTCGTAAACAGCGCCGTTTTTGCGGGCGCTGATAGTGCCGTATTCTTTGCCGATATCCCAGATATGCTCTCCCCAGGCGCTCAAAATCTGCTTGCTCTGGGCGGGGGTGGCGTTCGTAGTCATATCAAAATCGGTAAACTCGCCGGGGGTATTGCGTAGTTCATCACGCACCAGACCACCGACTAGATAGAGATCAAAACCCGCCTGGCGGTAGAGTTCGC
Source organism: Rothia sp. HMSC08A08 (assembly GCF_001808385.1). Lineage (NCBI taxonomy): Bacteria > Bacillati > Actinomycetota > Actinomycetes > Micrococcales > Micrococcaceae > Rothia > Rothia sp. HMSC08A08. The sequence goes on along the minus strand of NZ_KV793068.1, from coordinate 76,325 downwards.
CGAGTTCAACAGCATCCGGATATTTTGAGAGCACATCAAGTTTTTGCGACATAGTCTCTTAATCCTGCCAGATATTAGCGGCAAGAGCATATTAGAGGGCTCCTATCAGCCGCACCATAGCCCAAAATAGCGCCGCATCGGATAAGGTAGAACTATGAGTTTTCCCGTACCGCGCGCACCCAAAATGCGCCCCTTCGCGCCCCAGCTTCCGGTGCCTGCGCTTGAAGAGGTCTCTTCGGGAGGGCTCATGATTAATTTTGATAGTCCCGACCTGCCTGTGGCAATCATTGCGCGCTATAACCGCAACAGACAGCTCGAATGGTGTCTACCTAAGGGACACGTTGAAGGTCATGAAAATCTGATAGAAACAGCTCAGCGAGAAATAGCCGAAGAAACCGGAATTACCGGTTACATTGTTGCTACCCTCGGGTATATCGACTACTGGTTTACGTCTAGTGGGCAGCGCATTCATAAAACGGTACATCACTACCTTTTTTGTGCTACCGGAGGCCGCCTAACCATTGAGCATGACCCCGATCATGAAGCAGTCGATGTTGCGTGGGTACCCCTGGCAGAGCTTAGCCAGAAACTCTCTTTCGCTAATGAACGGCGCATCGCAGATATTGCACGAGAGTATATTAATACCCAGCTCTAACGTCACAACCAGGAGAAGAAGTTGGCACGTACCGATGCACGCTCAAGCGCCATTATGGCGGCGGGAACGCTCGTATCCCGTGTTCTAGGGTTCCTTAAGGCAATCCTTCTCACGGTGGCACTGGGTGCCCTCTCGACCGTAGGTGACGTCTTCGAGACCGCAAATACGCTCCCCAACCTCATCTACGTGTTGGTCGCCGGTGGTGTGTTCAACGCCGTGCTCGTGCCGCAGATTATCAAAGCCGCTAAAGCCCAAGACGGCGGCGAACGGTATATTTCCAAGCTCGTGACCATTACGGTGACGGCCATCGGTCTGATTACAGCGATTACGCTGGCGTGCGCCATCCCTATTATCAACGTCATGGGCTCTACATGGACGCCAGAGCAGAAAGAACTCGGGTATATATTCTCGTTCTGGTGTTTGCCGCAAATCTTCTTCTACGGGCTTTATACGGTCATTGGGCAGGTACTCAACGCGAAAGAGGCCTTCGGGGCTTTCATGTGGGCGCCCGTGCTCAATAACGTCGTTGCTATCGCTGCGCTCTTTATCTTTATTTTCACCTTCGGGGCGCAGGATACAACCATCAATCCGCCACGCCACTCGGTCGAAAGCTGGACGTCGATGCAGACGATCTTCCTTGCCGGATCGGCAACTCTGGGTGTGGCGTTGCAGGCTATCGTTCTCTTTATCCCGCTCAGGAAGCTGGGGCTGCGGCTCAAGCCGGACTTTGGCTGGCGCGGTATCGGACTGCGGGAAGCATCTCGTCTGGCGATTTGGACCCTTGCCGCGGGTGCGGTCTCTAACCTGTCGTATATGTATATGACGCGGGTTGCCGCATCCGTGGTGAGCGCCCGCGCCCAGTATGCCGATATGGGTATTCAGATTCCCGGTCTGCAGGCAATGAACTACGCCTCGATGCTCTACTCACTCCCCCACGGCGTGATCGGCATTTCCATCGCTACCGTGCTCTTTAACCGCATGAGTTCCTCCGCCATTGCGGACGATAGCGACAGCGTCATTCACGCCCTTTCACACGGTATGCGTACCGCCGGTATTGCCACCGTTTTCTGTGCGCTCGCACTTATCGTCCTCGCCGGTCCCGTGGCGGTGCTCTTTAGCGGCGGAGATCCGGTTGCGGCAACCGTCATTGGGCGCCTCATTGCTATTACCGCATTGGGAACCCCCGCACTGACCATATCCTTCCTCTACGGGCGCGTTCTCTATGCCCGAGAGAATGCGCGCACCCCCTTCCTCATTCAGTTCTACGCCGCGATTGTTATGGTCATTATGAGTGGGGTTGCCTCCCTGCTTGACCCGCGCTACACCGTGTATGCGCTCTCCCTGATTTTCCCGGTGCAGAACCTCTTCGTGGTCGCCATCAGCCACTACGAAATTCGCCGCAGACTTGGGTATTATGGGCAGAAGCGTATTATCAACATGTACGCTCGTACTACCCTCGCGGCATGTTTTGCGGGAGTTATTGCCGCCGCCGTATTGTGGGTATTGGGCGGATACAATCTTGATGGCTTCGCCTGGGCATCAAAAATTTCAGCGGTTATAACCCTTATAATCTGTGGTCTCACCATGCTCTTCAGCTATGTGGTGATGCTCAAGATTTTCCGCGTGCGTGAGGCAGATGCTCTCTTCGCACCCATTGCAGGCAAGGTAAAAGCGCTCGCACGGCGAGGGGCCTCAAACGAATCTTAAACCAGCCCGCAAACCGCTAAAAACACCGTATCTGGCGTAATCCGGGTAAAATCTTTGGAAGAGCCTACTAAACTATAGGCGAGAAAATACATGACGGGAGAGAACTTGTCGCAGCAGATTCCGGTCGGAACCGTTTTGGGTGGCCGTTACGAAATCACCGCACAGATTATCATCACCGCCGAATCAGATATGATCCTCGAAGGTAAGGATCAGATTCTGAACCGTAAGGTTTCGGTGGTGGTGGCTTCTCCCGTGCGCAGCCACCTCTTGGAGAAGAATTCGCGGGCGCTGGCGGTCAATAGCCGCTACAACATTCAGATTCTCGATATGGGAATCGCCCCCGAAGGCAATAAATACCTGGTGACCTCATACAGCCGCCCGGATGTTTTGCTTGACACCCTACTGACCGACAACCCCTCGGTCTCTCCCGACGGCAACCCTGATGAGGCACTCGGGGCCGAAATCTTCGGTGATAGCCTTACCGGTGCCGCACCGCAAACTTACGAGAACATTCCAATGGTGGGTTCCGAAACCTCCGCTATCAGCGCCGTAAAGGCCTGGGAGGTCTCACAGATCCCCTCGATGAACGTTGCACCTATGGTCTCCGGACCGAACGATGACGGCGTCTATGAAGACGACGAAGACGAGGGTACAAACCGCGGAACCTGGGCTATTGCCTTCGCCGCCGTGCTTCTATTGGTCATTGTTGCCGGTGGCGTGCTCACCACACTGACCGGCCTGGGGTCGAATCACGCATCGAATCCGGTTAAAGGCAAGAACGCCTCGACAAGCGCAAGCGCTACGGCAGGGTCTACGGAATCTGAGGAAGCCTCCCCGTCGGCATCTCCCAGCGCCTCCAATGTGCCAGTAAAGGTTACCTCCGTATCGCGTCTGGTGCCGAGCAACCCTAACTTTATGGCGGATATGGACTCCGGTCTTCCCGCACTGACCGATGGTAGCCCCTCAACCACCTGGTCCAGCTATGGTTTTGGCAGTCCCGCCTTCGGTGGTGTTGTCAAGGAATTCGGGCTTGCCGCTAAACTGGAATCTCCCACGGTTGTCTCTAAACTAACTATTCAGCAGACAGGCGGTTCCGGCGGTTCCTTCACCGTATACACCAATAACCAAGCCTCGATGAGCGGTGCTACCGAAGTTGGCAAGGGAAGCTTCTCTGGGCAGGACGTCACGGTTGAGCTGGATAAGGACAAGCAGTCTGCCGATAAGGGCGGCTACATCATCATCTCCTTCGATGAAGCACCCAAGCTCTCACAGCCTATCGCAGGGTACAGCTACGGTCTGCGCATTGGCGAGATTAAGGCCGAGTAGCGTATAGCCTCAACGAGTGGCGCATCCTCATACATGGGGATGCGCCATTTATTTTGCCTCGATCTCACTCTCTCAAAGCTTCCGCCCAGTATTCTCCGTCGGGTGCAACCCTGAACATAAAATGTCACATTTTTCTTCGGTACCCGGCTTCGACCCCAGTCAATATGGATTAGCCGCCCCCAGAATGGAATAATTGGGGATACTGTTGCGTTGAGCGACTATCAGCAGAAAATTGAGGAAGAGAAGAATGAGCACTGAAAATACATTGGGCAATCTGTTCGGAGGCGCCGCTCTCGGCGGTCTGAACCTTGCCGCATCCTCTACCCCCCAAGAAAAAGCCCAAGAAACGGCCTCTGAGGGCGATCAGAAGGTCCACAACGTTATTATCGTGGGTTCCGGCTCTGCCGGGTACACTGCCGCCGTCTACGCGGCGCGTGCCAACCTTGAGCCGGTACTCTTCGCAAGCTCCCTCTCCCCCGGCGGCGCTCTCATGACTACAACCGAAGTCGAGAATTTCCCCGGTTTTGTGCAGGGCATTCAGGGACCCGAACTCATGACCAATTTCGGTGCCCAGGCGGAGCGCTTCGGCACGGATATTCGCTACCAAGATGTCGAAAAGTTGGAGCTCGACGGCGATATTAAGAAGGTTATTCTCTCCGACGGTTCCGTGCACCTGGCGAAAACCGTTATTATTTCAACCGGTTCGCAGTACCGCAAGCTGGGTGTTGAAGGTGAAGATACACTTTCTGGCTACGGCGTCTCGTGGTGCGCAACCTGCGATGGCTTCTTCTTCAAAGATAAAGAAATCGCGGTGGTAGGCGGCGGCGATTCTGCTCTGGAAGAAGCACTCTTCCTCACCACCTACGCATCCAAGGTCTATCTGATCCACCGCCGTGACTCTTTGCGCGCATCCGATATTATGCAGCAGCGCGTTTTCGACAACCCCAAGATTGAAGTTCTCTGGAATTCCGTAGTGAGCGAGATTCACGGCGATTCCAAGCTGGAAGAGGTCGTTCTGACCGATACCGTTACTGGCGCTACCCGCGATATGAGGCTCGACGGACTGTTCATTGCTATCGGTTCTGATCCGCGTATCGAGATGGTTAAGGATCAGCTGGAGATTACCGATCAGAACACGATTGCGGTTCAGGGACGCTCGTCAAAAACCTCTCTGCCCGGTGTTTTCGCCGCGGGCGACGTCATTGATCCAACCTACCGTCAGGCGATTATCGCCGCCGGTTCGGGTGCGGTAGCAGCACTCGACGCACAGCACTACCTCGAAAACCTTTAGTCAGGAGAAACAGATATGAGCAATGCAAAAGCAGTAACCGATGCCACTTTTAAGGCTGAGGTTCTGGAAAATTCCAAACCGGTGATCGTTGATTTCTGGGCCGAGTGGTGCGGTCCTTGCCGCATGGTCGCTCCGGTTCTTGATGAAATCGCCGCCGAATATGGCGAGAAGGTCGATGTCGTGAAGGTCAATGTCGAAGAGAGCGGCGACACCGCTATGGAATACGGCATTACTTCTATCCCCGCGATCTACCTTTTCAAAGATGGGCAGGTTGTAAAGAAGAGCGTAGGCGCTCGTCCCAAACAGGCACTCATCGCTGATTTTGAGGAATACATCAAGTAGGTTTTCTTCAAGCCTTCATCCTCAAAAACCCATAGAAGGTGTGGATGTTTCACGTGAAACATCCACACTTTCTATCTTTATACCTGCTTCGTTTACAGGGCTACAAACACTTTATATACTTTTTGAGGTTGTATTTTAGATAAGAATATCTTATGAAGATACTATCCGTGAATGTCTGTATGACTTCGGCATAGTTCTTCCTGTAACCATTTCATAGTGTCGAAAACGTAGGATTTTAGCCTGTCTCGATAAATACCCTTGTAATCCTCAATATCCAAAAAGGAAGCGCAGGCTTACAATTACCTTCAGCTCGGAGTTCGTGTTATTAGTCCTCGTGCCACTCCCCTGCTCTGCTATATACACCGCTGTAGGTCCCGCAAAGACTCGTATACCTACCGTTTTCACACATGCTCCAGACCTCTGTGAGCTCTTCTTATCCGGAAACAATGTCAGACAGCAGGTAAAAACGCCCACGAAGCTCAATACACCAGATATACACACTTTATACAAGGCTGGGGGTGGTGATGTTTCACGTGAAACATCACCACCCCCAGTAGATTATGTGAGGAAGGGTTCTAAGCTATCGTATGAACTAAGAACCTTTGAAATCAGAATCCAGAACCCGAATAATGCGGTTGAGATCCTCGACATTAGCAAACTCAATAGTCATCTTGCCCTTACGAGCACCGAGCGAAATCTTAACCGAGGTATCCAGTTTATCGGCGAACGCATCCGCTATATAGTCCAATCGCTCGTGATGCTTCTGTGGCTGCGGGGTTTTCCGCTCTTTATCTGCCGGAGCTTCGCTCGCATGGGCAACAAGCTCCTCAACGGCACGCACAGAAAGCCCTTCATTCACGATCTTCTGAGCAATGGTCTCTATCTTTGCCTGATCGGTTAAAGTCAGCAGGGCACGCGCATGCCCGGCAGCGATAACGCCTGCCGCTACCCTGCGCTGTACGAGAGGAGGCAACCTGAGCAAACGAATCGTGTTTGAGATCTGTGGGCGAGAGCGCCCAATACGCTTTGCAAGCTGCTCTTGGGTGGTACTGAAATCTTCCATAAGCTGCTGATATGCAGCCGCCTCTTCAATGGGATTCAGCTGGCTACGATGCAGGTTTTCCAGCAGGGCGTCTCGAAGCAGATCAATATCTTGCGTGTCACGGATAATGGCGGGGATAGTTTCTAGACCCGCAGCCTGGGTTGCGCGCCAACGCCGCTCGCCCATCACTAACTCATATTTTTCGGCATTTTTCTCGCGTGAAGGGCGCACCACAATAGGCTGCAGAACACCAATCTCGCGAACCGAATGGATGAGCTCAGCCATGTCTTGTTCATCAAAATCAACGCGAGGCTGTTTGCGGTTTGGGTGAATATCAGAAACTTTGATTTCTGCGAACTGAGCTCCAGGAACGGGTACGAGGTTGCTGTTACCTTCTTCCTCAGCTTCCTTCGTTTCTTCACCAAAGAAGAAATCTACCGGGCGGCGTGTTAACGTCGTATTGCGAAGTGCCGCACCCATATCCATACGAGGTTTCTTCTTCTGAACTTCGCGAGGCTGAGACAACGTTTCACGTGAAACATCTGATTTCTGCACAGGCTGCGATGCGGACAAAGAAACAGATGAGACGTGTACGTTCTCTTCTTTTTTCTCCCCCGCTTTCACGGCAGGGGCTTTAAGACTAGGCATCTTAATCGCAGAAACCTTTTGCGGCTTCGATGAACCAGAAGGTTTCCGAGTCTCAGCAGAAGATTTCTGAGGTTTCGGATCCGTAGCTTTTTGCGACGAAGAGATGCGGTTCTCTTGCTGTTCTGTCCGTTTCGTTGTCGCAGACGGTTCCTTTTTCGGGGCAGATTTTTTCTGCGGCTCCGGCTTTACGTTGCGAGTCTTCGGGCGTTTTGCCGAGGATGCGGCGGCTTGTTCCTCCTGCTGAGGTTTGCGAGTCTCCGCTACCTTCTTCTCCGCCTCTTTCTCAGCAACATCGGAAGCAGTCACAACAGGCGTCGTATTATTGGGAATGAGAGCACCCAGTCCCCTTCCGAGACCCCGTCGCTTCTCTGCCATGTTTTTCCTTCCTCACACCAAATTTCCTACCGCTCTCATGCATGCCGATTACACTTCATATGAACCTTGCAGCACCGTAAAATCTGCGCTCAGAAAATTCGGTATTTCCCTAGATATAAAACTCAAAAAGTTTATTTATGGAGAATATCGGAGTCATTACCAATCCTGATATGCCGATATTCCAGAACATCCATATGCTCCGTATTCCTCTTAGCGGCGCGCAATTTCCTGCGCCGCCTCACGATAGGCCTGAGCACCGGTAGACGTTGGATCATAGCTAATAACGGTCTGCTGGTAGCTCGGTGCCTCCGAAATGCGTACAGAACGCGGAATCTTGGTCTGGAGAGTTTCCTTTGGGAAATGTTCCCGTACCTCTTCCGCTACCTGATATGCAAGATTGGTACGCCCGTCGTACATGGTCAGCAGAATCGTACTAATCTCTAGATTGGAATTCAGATGTTTCTGAATCATCTGAATGTTCTTGAGCAGCTGGCTCAAACCTTCCAGGGCATAGTATTCACACTGAATAGGAATCAGGATTTCCTCTGCCGCCACAAAAGCATTAACGGTTAGCAGTCCCAAACTTGGCGGACAGTCGATAAATACGTAGTCGAGCCGTCCCATCCCCTGCTGGGCACGCCACTCAGTATAGTCCTCCAGAGCGTTTTTGAGGCGTTTTTCACGTGCCACGACCGAAACAAGTTCAATCTCTGCCCCGGCAAGGTCTATATTCGCGGGCGCGCACCACAGATTATCGAGATCAGGGCACTCCTGCACAATATCGGAAAGCGGAGTATCGTCAATCAGGGTGTTATAAGTACTAGGAAGCTCCACGCCATGCTCAATACCGAGAGCCGTCGAAGCATTTCCCTGGGGGTCATTATCAATGACCAAAACGTTCATTCCCGCTTCTGCAAGGGCGGCCGCAATGTTCACGGCGGTACTCGTTTTACCGACTCCACCCTTCTGATTCGAGATGGTAAAGACGCGTGTATGTGGGGGCTTGGGCAGTAAAGGCGGCGTCGAGCCACCGGGGGTGATCGTCATATATCCTCCGCGCCTGATGCTGATGGTTGATGTGTCTTTCGCCAGATAAAGATACGCACACCATGTTTCACGTGAAACATTGAATAAAGAGCATCAAGGATGTTTCACGTGAAACACCGATGCTGTCTCCGGTCTGCGCGTTCCTCTTTAAGATTACCTGTCAAAACAGCGATATACCACGTACACCCTCGACAAGTTGTCTAGGATTCGTATTTTTTCACGAAAATTTATGATTTCACCCCCCAAGTATTCACTCTCAGCACAGCATCATGAACCGATTATCAACCTCTCAGCCAGGAAAATTTATACAAGTTCTACTACTCATTTTTAATATTCCACATTCACGAAAAACTACGGTGCCTACGCCGAAAGTTCCTTTTCATCTCTTGCGTACCACAAACTCTTTCTTTCTCCGCTATCAGGCAACGAGCATAAGAAAAGGGTTGAAGATACATCTGAGAATGTACCTTCAACCCCTATGAAGCTCGCAGCTTCAGAGTTTATCGAGACTAGAGTGTAACTCGCACAACGGTTGTGGGCTCATCCAGCAGCCCCTCCCCCGCCGTCAGGATTTCAGTCTCGCGAGCCCCGAAACGGTTGAGTTTCTTCTTAGCCTTCTTGATTTCCTCCCGTGCAGAACGCCCTTTGAGAGCCAGAAGCTCACCGGTACCGCGCAAAATCGGCAGGGTAATATCCACAAGACCCACCAGCGCAGATACGGCGCGAGCAGTCACCACATCGGCTTCAACCTGCCCGACAGCCTGCTCGGCACGCGAGCGCAGAATTTTTACATTCTCAAGGCCTAGATCCTCAACCACTTCATGAAGCCATATCACACGGCGTTCCAGAGGCTCTATGAGCGTGATTGATAGATCGAGGCGGGCAATAGCCAGACAAAGCCCCGGCAGACCCGCTCCAGAGCCTACATCCGCCACGGATGCGCCTTCGGCGATATATTCCTGCACGGCGGCACAGTTGAGCACGTGACGAGCCCACAGCCGCGGTACTTCGCGCGGACCAATGAGCCCGCGCTCAATCCCCGTCGTCGCCAAATGTTCCACATAGCGCTGTGCCAGAGGAAGACGATCACCAAAAATTGCGGTGGCGGCTACAAGGTCTTGACCTTCACAAGGAACCGTCATTTACGCCTCCGGAAGGGAAATCACCACATGGCGACGTGTGCCTTCGCCTTCGGATTCGCTGTAGAGTCCCTGCTCAGCAACCACATCGTGTACAACCTTGCGTTCATAGGCGCCCAGTGGTTTCAGGTGGAAATCTTCGCCGGAGGCACGCACCTTCTCGACGGCGTCGAGGGCTATTTCGGTGAGCTGTTCTCGACGTTGTGCACGGTAACCCGCAATATCGAGAATAAGACGCGAACGGTTGCCGCTGGCGGCCAGAACCGACAGGCGCACGAGTTCCTGCAGAGCGTCTAAGACCTCACCGCGGCGACCGACAAGGTGGCGCAGATCTTCATTCCCATCGTCATCATTGACCACCGAGAGATAGATGCGCTGGTTGCGCACCTCAATATCAATATCTCCGTCAAGATCAACGATATCGAGAAGTTCTTCGAGGTAGTCAGCGGCTATATCCCCTTCTTCCTCAATCATGCTGATTTCGTCGATTTCTTCGACAGCCTCAGTTTCCGATGCGGTGCTTGGCGATTCTGCGGTTTCTTCAAATATTTCAGTCATGGTTTTCCTTGAATTTATCGATGCTGTGTTTAGTTGAGTTTCGGCTTATTCGAGTTTTTATTGCCCGAATTGTTCTGCCCGCCACCTTTACGCTGCTGCTGTTTCTGGCGTTTCTTACTCATGGGCTGCTGACGCTGACCCGCGGCAGCACGCTCACGCGCCTCCTCAAGCTCTTTTTCGTGCTGTTCTTTGGTTTTCCCAACGGGGGGCAGACCTTTAGCGGCGCGGCGTTCGTTGAGTTCCTTCTCAGCCTGGGAACCGGGGGTGGGGTTATTGCGGATCACCCACCACTGCTGGCCCAGTGCCCAGAAGTTTGAGACGGTCCAGTAGTACATCACACCAAGAGGGAAGTTAATGCCCGTCACCGCGAAAATAATGGGGAAAATGTACATCATCATCTGCTGCTGACGGAACATCGGGGAGCTTTTAGCTGCCTCGGAAATGTTCTTGGCACTGAGCTGTTTCTGAATGAAGAATTGGGTACCGCTCATGAGCAGAATCATGATGATGGCCTGGGCAACGGTGGCGGCATGATTGCCGTTGCCGGGGTTCATCATGGTCGAGAAAATGGGGGCACCGAAAATGTGGGCTTCACTGAACTGTTTCACCAGATCGGCAGGAAGCATAAGGATGCCTTCATTCGCTGCTGCCGCCCCGGAAACTCCCATGAGCACCTGGTACAAACCGAAGAAGATAGGCATCTGGGCAATAATCGGCAGGCAGGAGGCAAACGGGTTGGTGCCGTGTTTTTTGTACAGCGCCATCTGCTCCTGTGCCATCGCCTGGCGGGAAAGCTGATCTTTCTTACCTTTGTATTTGGCCTGCAGCTTTGCAATATCACCCTGCATGGCGTTCATACCGCGCATCGATTTAATTTGGCGCATAAATAGGGGAATGGTTACGGCACGCATCACGAGAGTCAGACAGATAATGCACAGCACCCAGGTCAGACCTGAGGACGGATCCATACCAATACTGGTAAAGATCGTGTGGAAGAACCACAGCACCGCAGACACGGCCAATTTAAAGGGCCAAAGGATCATGTCAAAAATGTTCACGGGAGTTTTTCTCCTTATGACTCGGCTAAGTCTTCGTAGGAATCTCGACAACCGTTAGTGGTTGTTCGAGTGAGTTTCTAGGGGATGGTTCAGGAGCATAATTTTAGGTTCCTGACCGGAAGCAAAGGTCCGTTTTCCGGGCGGGACGGGATCGACTCCGCCGGTTGCCCAGGGATTACACCGCAGAATGCGCCGCACGGTTAAGCTGAGACCGCCGAGGGCTCCGTGAGTGGTGACCGCTTCCAACCCGTAGGCGGAGCAGGTCGGATAATACCGGCACACATCCCCATAGAGTGGGGATACGACTTTACGATAAGCCTTAATAAGCCCAATCAGAATATTCTGCGGCAGGGTATAGACCGCATGCAGAAAAGATACCGGATGCACAAACTCATGGGGCGCTTGTGCGAGGCATTCATCGGGATCAAGCTGATGTGTGTGGGGATGATGTGTGCTGCTGTGATGAGGGTGAAAACGCTCATCACATCGACGATGGTTCATAGTCCCCTCCCCCACGGTTTTCAACATTGCAGTGTTGATCTTGACGGTCAAGTTTTTTCAGAGAGGATTCTAGGGCACCTCGATAGTCTGCGCGCAATTCTTCCCAGTTCGCTCCAGCGGATGCGGGAAGCGCCCGCACGGCAATATACAGTCCCTGCGGGTAGGTGCTAACGGTTGCGGCAGCGAGTTCACGCAAACGCCGTTTAACACGGTTACGAGTCACAGCATTTCCAACGGCTTTTGACACAATGAAACCTATCCTGGTTGTATTTCCGGGTTTTTGAGCCGTATATACAACTAAGTTCCGGCGCCCTGAGCGGGTACCGGAACGAAAAGTCGCGGAAAATTGGGAGCTGGTGCGCATCCGGTGCTGGATTGGCAGCACGTTTTCCTTCCCTGTAGTGGAAAACCCGCTAACACGAATGCGTTAGCGGGTTTTGCTGAGTTCTTTATGCCGAAAGCTTGGAACGACCCTTGGAACGACGGTTCGACAGGATAGAACGACCGGCACGAGTACGCATACGAAGACGGAAACCGTGTTTCTTCGCACGACGGCGGTTATTCGGCTGGAAAGTACGTTTACTCATACTTATCTCCTTGGACACAAAATCCTACCCGCTGGCTAGGATTTCTAAGCTTTTTCGTGCCCGATGGTACCTCGACACTTCGAGGTAGGCGGTACACATACAACAGAACAACTCTAGAAGAGTCTATGCTGCAAAGCAAGTTAATCCGCCCCGCACATAACCCCGAGTTATCCCCAGGTTGTGGGGATTAGACTATCCACAGGTGTTCTCAACGGGTCTTCAAAACATCATATCCACAGTTTTCCACATCCTTGTTATACACTTAATTTCCTTGATATATCAAGGAAAAATAACGAAATTCAAGAATTTTTCAACCGGTTATCCTCAGGAAAGACACAATTTTTCCACATTGTGTATAACTCCTGTGGATAAGCTGTTTATGATGTGTATAACCTACGGTAGAATCGGTACATATCTTTGTCATCTTTACGAGGGGAATCACTGATGAACGCTGAGCACACGCAGCTTCAGGAACGCTGGGAACAGGTCATAAGCATTCTGCAAGCGAATCCTGAGGTCTCTCAGCGTCTGCGTGGTTTTGTGAGTCTTGCGCAGCCTCAGGCTTTCGTGGGAACCGTTCTTCTGATTGCCGTTCCCAGCGAACTAACCCGCAATATTTTTCAGTCTCAGCTCAAGGCCCCCTTCCAACAGGCTCTGACCACCGTTTTTGGCCCCGGTGTATCAGAGGCTTTCACGATTGATGAATCGCTTGCGCAAACATCTCAGACGGTTTCGCCTTCGATACCGCAGATCGAAGACGATTCTCCTATGCCCCCGCTTCATGAGGTTGAGGCCGAGCTCCACACCCCTGTACCGCCTCATCAAACTGCGGATGTGCCCGTTGCCGATGCACCGACAGCGTCACCGGTTGATCCCGCCATCTTCGCCGAGCGCCCGCAGAGTTCTTCCCCCTCCCCCACCGATTTTTCCGAAGTACACACGCCGCAGCATGTGGACTCTGCCATTCCCGCTCAGCCGATTTCTTCTCCTGCAGAGACTGAGGACATTTCTTCCCAAACCGCAGATACTCATACCGCTGTTTCTTCGGATTCCGGTTGGGATTCTTCGGCACGTCTGAACCCAAATTACACCTTTGATACTTTTGTGATTGGTCAGTCTAACCGCTTTGCACACGCCGCAGCATTTGCTGTTTCAGAGTCCCCCGCCCAAGCCTATAATCCCCTCTTTATTTATGGCGATTCGGGGCTGGGTAAAACCCACCTCCTGCACGCGATTGGGCACTATGCCAAGCATCTTTTCCCGAGCTTGCGCGTGCGGTACGTAAATTCTGAGGAGTTCACGAACGATTTCATCAATTCGATTCGTGACGATGAGGGATCATCTTTCAAGCAGATTTATCGCAATGTCGATATGCTTCTGATTGACGATATCCAGTTTTTGGCGGGTAAAGAACATACGCAGGAAGAGTTCTTCCATACTTTCAATGCCCTGCATAATCACCAAAAGCAGGTTGTGATTACTTCTGATCTGCCACCAAAACAGCTCACTGGATTTGCCGAACGTATGCGTTCGCGCTTTGAGTGGGGTCTGATTACCGATGTTCAGCCTCCCGAGTTGGAGACTCGTATCGCTATTTTGCGCAAGAAGGCACAGAGTGAATCGCTCAACGTTCCCGATGATGTGATGGAGTATATTGCATCGCATATTACGGCGAATATCCGCGAGTTGGAGGGCGCGCTCATTCGTGTAACGGCATTCGCCTCGCTCAATAAGCAGCCCGTCGATGTTGCTTTAGCCGAAGTTGTGCTCAAGGATCTCATTACAGATGCGGGCGACACCGAAATTACCTCGGGGCAAGTGCTGGCGACTACGGCTTCCTATTTCGATGTGACTTTAGAAGATTTACGGTCAAAGTCCCGCACTCGAACCCTTACAAATGCACGTCAGATTGCCATGTACTTACTGCGTGAGCTCACAGATATGTCATTGCCGCGCATCGGGCAGGAATTAGGCGGCCGCGACCACACCACGGTTATGCACGCGGTACGGAAGGTGGGAGCACAAATGGCCGAACGACGCACTACCTTTAACCAGGTCACCGATTTGACGAACAAAATCAAGCAGGATCAGCGTGAAAGTCGGTAGTTCCCCGGAATTTCAAGGTTTAAACAGCCTGTGGATAACGTGTGTGTTAAACCGGGGCGTTAAGTGGATATTAAGTGCATGATTATTCATGATGTGTGGACGAAAGTAGATGTATAAATATCCATACACAATACATCCTCAGAAACGCTAATTTTTGTCCACTTAATATCCACAGATGATTTCCTTGATTTTACAGGGAAACTCTGGTTTTTCCACGATATCCACAGGGGTTATTAACATTACTGTACTTTAAAGAAAACACCCTCACATAACATAAAGCGCACCCACGCAGGTCCAATTGAACGCAATACCCAACTGTCTTGACTACGGTAATGAGACAACAGCACCAGATTTTGTAATTACAATTTTCATAACCTTCTGAAGCTGTACTGCATGATCTACCTTCCTAAAGATGTAATTACAAAATTTTCTAAACCCTCTGAGCGGAACTATCCCGTAGCCTCTCCTTGACGAACCTGTATCCGGTAGGATGGATTATGCAGTTTTGCATAAACTACACACGCACGATGTAGGGTTCTCAATTCCATACGCATCCGTGAGCTCATCATCGTTGTTTTTCAAACCCGTTTGCTTCATCACCGAAAGGCTCTTTGATGAAATTTACCGTTGAACGTGACGTACTTGCCGAGGCGGTTGGTTGGACCGCGCGCTCGCTACCTCTTCGTCCCACCTCTCCCGTGCTCAACGGCCTTCTCATCAAAGCTGAAAGTGGTGAGGTTTCTATTTCGAGCTTCGATCATGAAATCAGTGCTAAGCAGACGATCGAGGCGTCGGTAGAGCAGGAAGGAACCTGTTTAGTACCGGGTAAGATGCTTGCCGAAATTTGCCGCTCGCTGCCTAATGCAGATGTTGAGTTCGTTGCTAATGACTCCACAATCTTTATGACCTGTCGTTCCGCAAAGTTCCAGTTAGCGGGTATGCCGGTGGCGGACTATCCGGAGCTTCCCGAACTACCGCAGATCTCCGGTACCGTTGATGGCGCGGAATTCGCTAAGGCTGTCTCCCAGGTTCAGATCGCAGTTTCCAAAGACGAAACTTTACCGTTGCTTACCGGTATTCGCCTGGAAATCTCCGGTTCAACCATGACTCTTCTTGCTACCGACCGGTACCGCCTGGCGATGCGCGAAATTACCTGGAATCCTGAGAACCCTGAAATTGAGGCTGCGGTTCTGCTCAAGGCCAAAACCATGACCGAGGTGGGGCGTACCCTCTCAAGCTCGGGAGAGCTTTCTATCGCACTTCCTGAAAATGGCGATCTTATCGGTTTCTCCGCAGGATCCCGCCGAACTACGAGTGTTCTCATGGACGGTCAGTACCCGAATCTTCGTGCCCTCTTCCCAACCGAAACCGCAGTTCATGCCGTGGTCCGTACATCAGATTTGGCGGAGGCGGCGCGCCGTATTTCCCTCGTGGCGGAACGTAACACTCCCCTGCGCCTTCAGTTCACCGAAGACGGACAGGTTTCGATCGATGCCGGGCGCGGTGATGAGGCTCGCGCATCCGAATCGATGCCCGCGCAGCTGGACGGTCACGAAATTACGGTGGCATACAACCCCACGTACCTTTCGGAGGGATTGGGAGCCTTTGATACCGATTTTGTACGTTTCTCCTTCACTGAGGCTCCTAAACCTGCCGTGCTCTCTGGTCAGGATGAACCGCTGAGTGAAGAAGATCTTAGCTACCGTTACCTGGTTCAGCCGATTCGCCTGCCCGCTAACTAATTGTGCGTTTCGGCGCCGGGGCATAGAAAATTAGAATAATCATTCGTTTTTATTGAAGGGGGTATTGTGTATCTTGATCATCTTTCGCTTCTTGATTACCGCACCTACCCCCTTCTTAATTTGCCGCTAAGCGCCGGAGTTACCGTTTTTTTAGGGCCTAACGGTGTTGGAAAAACCAATATTATTGAGGCTATCGACTACACCGCGAACCTTTCCTCGCACCGCGTAAGCCATGATGGTCCGCTCGTGCGGGTGGGCGCATCCCGAGCCTATATTCGTGTGCGTACGGTACGCGGTTCACAACAAACGGTCACCGAATTTGAGATAGCACCCGGGGCGAGCAATCGGGTGCGCATTAATCGAGCCGCTCCCGTGCGCGCCCGTGAAGCCCTAGGGATTACGCGCACCGTGTTGTTCTCCCCCGAAGATTTGCAGCTCGTCAAGGGTGAACCCGCGGGACGACGCCGTTTTATTGATGATTTAGCGGTTTCGCTGCGACCCGTCGTTTCCGGGTACCGTCAGGAATACGAACGCATTTTGCGCCAGCGCAATTCGCTGTTGAAAACATTGCAGCGCCTCGGTTCCCTGGCGGCAGACGATGAAAACGCAATGCACACCCTTGATGTATGGTCGGAACAATTAGCGCAGCTAGGGGCACAGCTCCTCGCAGCACGATTTCGCGTTCTATGGCTTCTGCTTCCCCACTTGCGGCGTGCCTACGCCGGTCTGACCGACGGGTCAAAGGACATCTCATTTACCTACGATTCGACGGTTTTTCCGGAGATTACCGAGCGAGGGCTCGAACATGTTTCGCGTATGAGCATCGACGACATTAAAGATGCGATGGCGCAGCGCTTGCGCGAGCGTCGTGCCGCCGAACTGGAACGCGGGGTGACCCTGGTTGGACCGCATCGTGACGATATAACGCTGCTTTTGGGCGGGTTAGCTGTTAAACAATTTGCCTCTCACGGAGAAAGCTGGTCGGTTGCGCTTTCTTTGCGGTTGGCTTCCTGGTTTGTGCATTGTGCCGACGATGATTCCCCCGGGTCCTCCCCCATTCTTATTCTTGACGATGTTTTTGCCGAGTTAGATTCAGAACGGCGTCATAGGCTCGGCGCTTTGGTGGCGCAGGCAGAACAGGTTTTGCTCACCAGCGCCGTGCTGAGCGATATTCCCGAGGAACTGGGGACGTACCGCTTAGTGCGGGTGAGTGCCGCTCACGCCGAATATGCGCCCGAAACCACAGACGCACCGCAGACTGAGGAATTGCCCTCATGAGCGAGAAACTCTGGGATGACGGTGAGGAAATAGGCACGCAAGCGTCGAATCATGAAGAATCTTCGCTTGATCCCGAGCAAGAATACTATCGTGATGAGGTCGATGCCCCCGCCGCCATGGTAGAACGGATGCGTGCCGCCGCAGCCGCCCGCGGCGAGGGGCGACTCAACTCATTCTCTGCAAAGAAAATTCTTCGTGAATTTGGCTCTGCTATGAACGCCGAACCGGGACAGCGGAAAACTCGCGCCCAGCGGGTCGATATGCGCGCGTTGGGCGGCTATACCGCATCCGGTGAAGATTCTCGCGATCCTAAACCGCTTGACGGCGTGATCTCGTACCTGATTCGATCTCGCGGGTGGAAAGAACCCGTGGCGGTCTCTAGCGTCATGGCACGATGGAGTGAACTCGTTGGGCCCGAACTTGCCACGCACGCTAAACCCACGCGCTTTGAGAATGCCGTGGTCGATGTGCAGTGTGATTCGACCGCGTGGGCAACGCAGCTTAGGCTCATGCGCAATCAGATTGTGCAGATGTTCGCGCGTGAGCTCGGCGAAGGCGTGGTGACGAACATTCGTATTTACGGGCCGAATAATGGGCGCTGGGCATCGCGCGGTCCTAAACGGGCACCGGGAGGCCGAGGGGTACGAGACACCTACGGATAACCCGCTTATTTGACACCTTTGCGTCATAAGGGCCTAAATCGCCGGAAACGAAGATAACGGTACGGTATATATCCCCCACCGCATACCGGGGTGAGTATGCTCAGAAAAGCCTTAGAAGGCTGTATATTCGAAATAAGCCGTTCCACACCCTTCAAAATATGGGCGTAAAGTCGTGAAATTCGGTAGAATAGTAGAGAATATGCTGATGCTGCGCTCATCTAGGTGCAGCGGTGATACATCACCGGGCATGAGATCTACCCCAAGGAGTTACGCACTCGTGACATCTGAACAACCCCATGAATACGGCGCATCTGACATTACCGTTTTGGAGGGTCTGGAAGCGGTTCGTAAACGTCCCGGTATGTATATCGGCTCGACAACCGAACGTGGTCTACACCATCTGGTCTACGAGGTGGTCGATAACTCCGTAGATGAGGCGCTCGCAGGCTACGCAAGCCATATTGAAGTTACAATTCAGGCCGATGGTGGCGTGCGCGTTCAAGATGATGGCCGCGGTATTCCCGTGGATGAGCATCCGACCGAGCATAAATCCACGGTCGAGGTCGTTATGACTGTTCTTCACGCTGGCGGTAAATTCGGCGGCGGCGGATATGCCGTTTCCGGTGGTTTGCACGGCGTGGGTATTTCCGTCGTTAATGCGCTCTCAAAAAAGGTTATAACCGAAGTCCACCGTCAGGGTTATTCCTGGCACATTTCTTTTGCTAACGGTGGTATTCCTGATGGTCCCCTGCGCCGCGGTAAAGCCTCTCAGAAGACCGGTACTATTCAGACGTTCTACCCTGATCCCGAGATTTTTGAGACCGTTGAGTTTGATTTTGAGACTCTGCGTGCCAGGTTCCAACAGATGGCGTTCCTGAACAAGGGACTGACAATTTCTCTCACCGATGAGCGTGACCAGTTTGAGGGGGGCGATGAGGTTGCTGAAGAAGAAGATGAAAAAGATAAAGTTCTTCCCCTCAACCGTGTAGGTGCAAACTCCGAAGGGCACCGCACGGTCACTTATCGTTACGATAATGGTCTTTTCGACTACGTGCACTTCCTCAATGCGGGTTCAAAAACCGTTATCAACGAGGACATTATCTACTTTGAGGCTGAAGACACCGTGCGCCATATGGCGCTTGAGGTGGCTATGCAGTGGACCGGTTCTTATAAAGAGTCGGTGCACTCCTATGCGAATACGATCAACACTCACGAAGGCGGTACTCACGAAGAGGGTTTCCGTGCTGCGCTGACGTCCCTGGTGAATCGTTATGCTCGCGAGAATAAACTGCTGCGTGATAAAGACGATAACCTCACCGGTGAAGACGTGCGTGAGGGTCTGACTGCGGTTATTTCGATTAAGATTTCTGAGCCGCAGTTCGAAGGGCAGACGAAGACAAAGCTCGGTAACTCCGAAGCAAAATCCTTTACCCAGCGCGAGATTAACGATCATATGGCCGATTGGTTCGATCGTAACCCCGCTGTCGCCAAGGATGTGGTGCGCCGCGCTATTACGGCGGCACAGGCACGTATGGCGGCACGTAAAGCGCGAGAAACGACTCGGCGTAAGGGTCTGCTGGAAACCAGCTCAATGCCCGGTAAACTCAAGGACTGTGCCTCAAAGGATCCATCGATCTCCGAAATTTATCTGGTGGAGGGTGACTCAGCAGGCGGTTCGGCAGTGCAGGGGCGCGATCCAAACAGCCAAGCCATTTTGCCGCTGCGCGGTAAGATCCTCAACGTGGAGCGTGCCCGCCTCGATCGAGCGCTTTCCAATGCTGAGATTCAGGCTATGATTACGGCCTTCGGCACCGGTATCGGCGACGATTTCGACCTAGAGAAGGCACGCTACCACAAGATCGTTCTTATGGCCGATGCCGATGTGGATGGCCAGCACATCACCACCCTATTGCTAACCCTGCTCTTCCGCTTTATGCGCCCGCTCATCGAAGCCGGATATGTGTATTTGGCACAGCCTCCGCTGTATCGCATCAAGTGGTCAAACGCTCCGCATGATTATGTGTTCTCTGATGCCGAGCGAGATGAGGCTCTAGCGCGCGGTCAGGCAAAGAATCAGCGTCTACCCAAAGACAACGGTATTCAGCGTTATAAGGGTCTTGGCGAGATGGACTACACCGAGTTGTGGGATACCACGATGGATCCTCAACGCCGTACCCTGCTTCAGGTGAAGATGGAGGATGCGGCTGCTGCCGATCAGATCTTCTCGGTTCTGATGGGTGAAGATGTGGAAGCACGCCGCGACTTTATTCAGCAGAACGCCAAGGACATTCGATTCCTCGATATCTAAAGGGTTTGGCATATAGCCAATTGGCTATATTTCCCAAACGGAATATAAGCGAGAGAGTCACAGAGGAACGGAACAACTATGAGTGAAGAAAACCAAAGCGAAAACCCAGATATCGAGGTCACCACAAATAGTGGTGAGATTGTGCTTGACGATCCCCACGGTCATATTGAACAGGTAGATCTGCAGACCGAGATGCAGCGTTCTTACTTGGACTATGCAATGGCGGTTATTATCGGTCGCGCCCTGCCCGATGTGCGTGATGGACTCAAGCCTGTGCATCGTCGTGTAATCTACGCGATGTATGACGGTGGGTATCGACCCGATCGTGCCTTCAATAAGTGTGCTCGCGTGGTGGGCGATGTGATGGGTCAATTCCACCCCCACGGCGACAGCGCCATTTACTATACCCTTGTACGCCTGATCCAGAGCTGGATTATGCGCTATCCCCTGGCGCTCGGTCAGGGTAACTTTGGTTCCCCCGGTAATGACGGCGCTGCGGCTCCGCGTTATACCGAGACGAAGATGGCACCTATCGCCCTGGAAATGGTGCGTGACATCAATGAAGATACCGTCGATTTTCAGCCTAACTATGATGGTAAATCGCTTGAGCCTACAGTATTGCCGGCGCGCATCCCGAACCTTTTGGTGAATGGTTCCTCAGGTATCGCCGTGGGTATGGCAACCAATATTCCTCCGCATAACCTGCGTGAAGTTGCCGCAGGTGTGGAATGGTTCCTCAAGAACCCGAATGCCACGAATGAAGAGCTTCTGAGTGCCCTCATGGAGCGTATTAAGGGACCGGACTTCCCCACTGGCGCCACCATTTTGGGTACCAAGGGTATTGAGGATGCTTACCGCACCGGCCGCGGTTCCATTACGATGCGCGCGGTTGTCAATGTCGAAGAGATCCACGGGCGCACTTGCCTTGTGGTGACCGAGCTGCCGTACCAAGCAAACCCCGATAACCTGGCGATTAAGATTGCCGATCTCATCAAGGAAGGTAAAGTCACCGGAATTTCCGATCTGCGTGATGAAACCTCAGGCCGTACCGGCCAGCGTCTTGTAATCGTGCTCAAACGCGATGCCGTGCCCAAGGTTGTACTCAACAACCTGTATAAGCACACCCAGCTGCAGGAGAACTTCTCCGCCAATATGCTGGCGATTGTGGATGGCGTGCCGCGTACTCTCTCGCTTGATGCCTTCATTCGCCACTGGGTAAACCACCAAATGGACGTGATTGTACGTCGTACTCGGTACCGTCTGCGTCAGGCTGAGGAAGAAGCGCATATTCTGCGCGGTCTGCTCAAGGCTCTGGACGCTCTGGATGAGGTTATTGCACTTATCCGCCGCTCCCCCACAGCCGATGAAGCTCGTTCGGCCTTGATGGACTTCCTGGATATTGATGAAGCGCAGGCTCAGGCAATTCTGAATATGCAGCTTCGTCGTCTGGCGGCTCTGGAACGTCAGAAGATTCAGGATCGACACGACGAGCTGCAGCGCCTCATTTCGGAATATAACGCGATTATTGCTTCTGAAGATCGCCAGCGTGAGATTATTTCCGAGGAACTGGGCGAGATCGTGAATCGCTACGGCGATGACCGCCGCACCGAGATTCTGCGCGGTTTCAACGGCGATATGTCGATGGAAGACCTTATTCCTGAGGAAGAAGTTGTCGTAACGATTACCCGCGGCGGATACATAAAACGCACCCGCAGCGACCAGTACCGCAGCCAGCATCGCGGTGGTAAGGGTATTCGAGGTGCTCAGCTGCGCGGCGACGATGTTGTGGAACATTTCTTCGTGACTACCACGCACAGCTGGATTCTGTTCTTCACCAACTTGGGGCGCGTATACCGCACCAAGGGCTATGAATTGCAAGAGGCTGGGCGTGATGCCAAGGGACAGCATTTGGCAAACCTTTTGGAATTCCAGCCGGATGAGCATATTGCTCAGGTTATGGATCTGAAGACCTATGAGGATGCCGAGTACCTGGTTCTTGCCACGAAGGGCGGATTGGTCAAGAAATCTCGTCTGAGTGACTACGATACGAACCGTACCGCCGGTCTAATCGCGATTAATCTGCGTGATGATGACGAAGTGGTCTCTGCATTCCTCGTCTCTCCCGAAGATGATATTCTGCTGATCTCGCGCAATGGTATGTCTCTGCGCTTCCATGCTAACAATGAGTCTCTGCGTCCTATGGGACGTTCGACTTCGGGCGTGACCGGTATGAAGTTCCGTGACGGTGATGAACTGATATCGGCACAGGTTGTTATCCCTGAGTCCTTCGTGTTCGTAGTGACCGAGGGCGGATACGCTAAGCGTACTCATGTTGAGGGATATCGCGTTCAGGGTCGTAACGGTTTCGGCATTAAGGTTGCTAAGCTTGTGGAAGGCCGTGGTGCTCTTGTGGGTGGCCTGATCGTATCTGAGAACGATGAGGTGCTCGTTGTGATGCAGAGCGGTAAGGTTGTTCGCACCAATGTGAGTGAAGTTCCTGCCAAGGGACGCGACACTATGGGCGTTATCTTTGCGAAGCCGGGTAAGGGCGATAGCATTATTGGTATTGCTCGTAACCAAGATCGCCAGCTAGATGAACAGAAAGAAGACGACGCTGAGGTGGAAGCCACAGAAGAATCTGTGATAAATTCCGAGGTGGTGGATACGCAAGAAAATACGCCAACCACCGCATCCACCGATGTAGACGGAGGTAACTAATGAGCGCAAACCCACAGGGGTCGGCTCCAGGAAAACAAACGGCACCCGCAGCACAGGGAACCCCTGCGGGCGGTACGAATGCTTCTAACCGGCAAAGCAATGCATCTAAGCCTGGTGGTTCATCACAGCAGCGTTCTGCGAAGCGTCCTGCCAATGGTACACGCCCTAAAAACAAGGGACAACGACGCCAGTCTATCCGCCCGGTTCCGCGCTCGCGTATTCGCCGTGCTCGTCTGGTGGTTCAGCGAATTGATACCTGGTCGGTTGCGAAGATGGTCTTCCTGCTCTCTATGGCTCTGGGTATTGTGACCATTGTGGCTTCGGTAATCCTCTGGCTTTTCTTGCAGGCTTCGGGTGCTTTTACCGGCGTGAACCAGATCTTAACCTCCATGGGTACCGGTAACACCAATATTGATATTACCCAGATGGTCAATATCGGTCAGGTGGCTTTGGCAACGACTATTCTGTCGGTCATTAACACCGTTATCTTCACGCTTTTGAGTATGATCGGCGCAATTTTGTATAACTTGGCCGCTAAGCTCGTGGGTGGTATTACGCTGACCCTCAGCGACGAATCATAAGATAGTCCTGAGTATCTAAAACCGCCGTCTTTGTGCGTTATCAACCGGGGTGAGTATCGGAGTGATACTCCCCCGGTTTTTTGGTTTTATGGGGCTTCTGTCTGTGTTGTAATGCACATCTAAGAGATTTGGCAACAGGGTAAAACATCTGTATAGTTATATTTCGTTCTTGCGGAGAATTCCGCCGGAATGGGAGGGCGTATAGCTCAGGCGGTTAGAGCGCTTCGCTGATAACGAAGAGGTCCCAAGTTCAAGTCTTGGTACGCCCACTCTCCATGACGAAAGGTTGCTATGAAAAAGCTCTTTGTTCTTGCGGCTGTCTCGATCGTGGCATTTCTGGGCTTCAAAAAGGTTCAGTCGCAGCAGGTCCGTCAGGCCTGGCAGGAATCTACAGATTCCATTTAGAACTTCATAGCGATTTTCCGCTAATGCGGGGGCGTGGCGCAATTGGTAGCGCATCTGCTTTGCAAGCAGAGGGTTAGGGGTTCGAGTCCCCTCGCCTCCACGTTTCGGTGATTATAGTGAGAGGGAAACGCCTGGTTCCATTCCGAACCCAGTAGCTAAGCCTCTTTGCGCTGATGGTACTGCACTTTGATGGGTGTGGGAGAGTAGGTTGTCGCCGGACTAGTTTTAGAAAAGGACCCCGAGCATAGAACTCGGGGTCCTTCGTTTTATCACCAAAATGCCGCTAAATTCTCTCAAATATGTAGTGTTCCTAGATAGAATTACAAACCTTATAATCGCGCTGCGTCATAAATCCTCGCATCTACATGAACAGTAGATGAACACGTGTTATACATGAGGAGACCTGCTGTTGGGGAGAATCTTAGGAAACGCTATAAACCACAGAAAACCATGGAAAAGGCTCGTGATATATGGTGGATTTATTATCCGTATATCCTTTATTTCTCGGGTTTTTAGGTCAAGATGAGGCATTGTAGCCCACAGGCATTGTGTTGGTTTATGTTGTTTTAAGTGTTATTTCGTTTCGGGGAAGAATACTTTAGATTTTACGCGAGACATTCCATAATCAAAATGTGACTACTGAACTTATCATCCTCGTGATTGTGGTGTTGACGGCACTGGCCTTCGACTTCACAAACGGCTTTCACGATACCGGAAACGCGATGGCGACCTCCATCGCTACCGGTGCGCTTAAGCCTAAGACAGCGGTGGCGTTGTCAGCATCGCTGAACCTAGTGGGTGCCTTTCTATCCGTTGAGGTTGCTAAAACCGTCGGTAAAGGGCTGGTAAACCTTGACAGGATTGATATCAGTACCAACGGCGCCGATCTTATGTTGATCGTCTTTACCGGCCTTGTAGGCGGTATTCTCTGGAATGTGCTGACCTGGCTTTTTGGGCTTCCCTCCAGTTCTTCCCACGCTCTTTTCGGTGGTTTGATCGGTTCCGCGCTTGCCGCTATGGGGCTCAATGGTGTGCAGTGGGAAGGCGTTGTTTCCAAGATCGTAATTCCCGCCGTGATGTCCCCGGTTGTGGCGGCTCTTGTTTCTACGGTGGGTACATGGTTGGTCTATCGCGTCGCCTCGCCGGTATCTGACGATAAGAAGACCAACGGATTCCGTTGGGGTCAGGTGGGCACCGCATCCCTTATGTCCTTGGCACACGGCACCAACGATGCACAGAAAACTATGGGCGTGATATTCCTAGCCCTAGTTGCTTCCGGCACCGTAAAAAACGACGATGCTATTCCGTTCTGGGTCAAAGCATCCTGTGCTATAGCCATTGCCTTGGGTACCTACCTGGGTGGCTGGCGTATTATCCGCACCCTGGGTAAGGGCATTGTGGAAGTTGATACCCCGCAGGGCGTAGCCGCCGACGGAGCATCCGCAGCAATTATTCTGACCTCGTCGCACTTTGGTATGGCACTTTCGACCACCCATGTTGCTACCGGCTCAATTCTGGGTACCGGTTTGGGTCGTAAAGGCGCAGAAGTGCGCTGGGGTGTTGCCGGGCGTATGGTGATCGCCTGGGTTATTACTCTTCCCGCCGCTGCCGCTATCGGTGCTATTACGTGGCTGATTGGTACGGGACTGAATAACCTGACGAACACTCATCACGTGGGTGAATTGGTTGTCTTCTTGATCCTGCTGGCCTTTAGTATCTGGATGTGGCGCCATTCCCAGAAGGATGCTGTGGACGCATCGAACGTGACCGCCGATTGGAACGACAGCAAGAATGACAGCAAGGCAGAGGAGACTCAGGACGAAACTCTTGAGAGCCGCCAAAGCGATGATCAAGACATGCCTGAATTATCCTCTCCGGCACGTGAAAAGGCGGGTGCATAATGTCTCTTTTCGAATTGTTTGAAAAGATCGTCCCTGTTGTTCTTGCTGGGCTTTTCTTAGGTGCCGGTTTGCCAGCACTCTACGCCTTTGGAATGCGTTTGCTGGCGGGGGATACCGAGTACACGGCAGACGGTAAACTTATCGAGATTCAGCCTCCTAGTCGCGGTTCAAAGATTGCCGCGAGCGTTGTATTTGCTATCATCATAGGAATTGTGTTTATTGGCATTCTGTGGGTCGCCAAAGATTTCATCTTCCATACTTTTGGGTGGAATATCTTTGGTGTGACCGGTGGAGGTCACTAAATACATGCTTGAAGATAGATATGATGAACGTATAGAGGAGGTATCCGATGCCGGATAAAAACATCATCTCGCGTGTTGTTGACTGGCTCAGTGTCGGTTACCCGAAGGACGTTCCTGTTCAAGACCGTGCAGCGGTTATGGCAATTTTGAAAATGCGTTTGACTGACGAACAGCTTCAAGAAGTTGTGCGTCGTCTTATGCAGTCGCGTGCCGCTCGCGGCGAGGCGTATGTAAGTGACCAACGCATTAACGAATACATTCGTCGTGTGGTAGACCATACACCAACCCCTCAAGATATTGACCGAGTCGCCAAAATTTTAGGTGCACACGGTTTCTTAATATCGGAGACTCACGTAAATGACGGTACTGAGATCGAGGGGCATCCTGAATATGTCACCTATGATGACCCCACTACCGGGGAAATCCGTATTGCCGAACTTGCGGCAGCCGATGTGACACTCCAGAACGAGGCACTTGAACAAAACAACGCCGGGCAGCATGAAGAAGAGACTCAAAAAGCTGAATCTGCCTAGGATAATCCGAAGACAAAGCTGTGGGGCGAGAATTGCAGTAATTCTTGCCCCACAGCTTTAAGTGTTTATGGTGCGCATACTAATCTGCCTGAACGTAATCTCATGTGATGTGAAGCGGATGAGACAGTCCTGATGAGTTCTTCTGCGATGGTATTGGGTATTCTGGGAGTAGAGATAAAAACGTAGAATCTCACTCACCGGTGAAAGGAATATCGTAATGTCGCAGAACGCGGAAAATAACGATGTTGCACACAAAGATGCTCAGTCTAGCGGATGGAAGAAATATGTTCCTCAGCGTGTGAATTCTCTGAGCAGGCGCTCGCTTTTGCTGACGGCGGGATGCATCGTGGCTGCCGACGTTGTTGCGATGATGCCCCAGTTTGCCCGTGCTGGAATATTAGGCGATGAGGCGGCGGCGACTGTTTCGCGGAGGAAACAGATTGAAAAATGGGAGCGCGATATTCGAGAGAATATTGACGGAACCTATCTCAAGGTCGAAGAATTTACGATTCAGGGTCGGAACAAGGACGATAACTCCGAGGATGATCTTGAACTTATTGGGCGTATCTCGATAACGAGTCGTGGGCGACAAGATTCTGCCGGTACCGCACGTGCTCTTTCGGCCTTGTGGGAATATGGACACCCCGAGTCCATTACTCTTGAACCCTCGGATAATGAAGCAGCTATGACCATTCCTGCCCCACAGGTAATATCCGAAGCTGAGTGGGGAACAATTCTTGGGGTTTCGGTACCTCGCTATGCTGTTGATACGTTGAGCATTCAAAAAGATAACGATTCGAATACCCTTGACGTCGATGCAAGCCTCACGAAGGGCGCATGGAACAAGATCAAGGAAAATCTGCGAACCCTGCAAAACGCGCAGTTCTCGCAGGGAATGCGAGTGCAATATACCGTGCAGCGCAATAAACTTCAGGTTCCTTCGGGTGCTACTGCGGATATTTCAATTCAGGTTTTGGGTGCCGAGCGTTTGAATCTGATAACTATGGCGCTTCAGGATGCTATGGAGACCCAGGAATTCAATAACTTGAAGAGCTTCACGGCACGCTGGATGGACGATACCTCAGGAAAAAGCAGCAGCCGTAAGTCGGGTGAGAAGGACAGTCTGATTATTGTTATTGATGGAAATCCCGAAGATCTCGTCGATGTGGCTCAAACGTATATGCGTGAACAGAGGGTTACGCTGGAGGGGCTCAAAGAAATGCACATACGTGTGAAGGAAACAATTTTTAGGGGTCTGTAAATCTTGTGATGTACTTCTCATAAGAAACGCTCTGCTGGATTTGCTTACGTTATAAAAAGTAGTTTATAGTAGTAGAGCACCGCGGGGGCGTGGCGCAATTGGTAGCGCATCTGCTTTGCAAGCAGAGGGTTAGGGGTTCGAGTCCCCTCGCCTCCACGTTTCGGTGATTATAGTGAGAGGGAAACGCCTGGTTCCATTCCGAACCCAGTAGCTAAGCCTCTTTGCGCTGATGGTACTGCACTTTGATGGGTGTGGGAGAGTAGGTTGTCGCCGGACTAGTTTTCCGAAGAGGCCTCAGACGTTATGTCTGAGGCCTCTTTGCTATATCTGCCTGCTTGCTCATATATAAAACGGGCTAATGGTCAAAATGTGTATCTGCACGATACCGAACCTACTAGCCCTCTGCTGTGTATATGACTTATCCTTGTCGAAATAGTCTTCTTCACCAGATAATTCAGCAGGCTCTATCTGTTGCGGCGCTGAATATTCAGCCAATATCCGTCAGTGCTACGTTCAGTTGCCACCCTATGGACTCTAGCCATGACAGGTGTAAACAGTAGGATAGAATCCCTGCCCGGGCGATGGGAGCACCTTGATGACCGATATGATGAAAAAGGATAACGACATTTCCCGCGTGGCTTCAGGTCTTATGGCAGTAGCCGTTGTGGCACTGGTTATCATCGGCTGGATAGCCGCAGTTGTCACCTCGGGCGAAGCTGGGATCAGCAAGCTGGAACCGTGGTGGCGAGGACTATCCGCCATTTTCTTCCTGATGGCTTTACTGTGGACTGCCCACTTCTTTCTGCCACGCCGTATTCCATTAACCGCCTCGGTAATCTTGGCAGCTGCATCCGCGATGATCACGGGTTTTGGCGTCGCATTCTTTCGGTCTTTCGGCTGGGGAGATCTCCTCTGGCCGGTATCGGCTCTCTTTGCCTCGATTGCCATCTTGAAGCTTCTAGAACCCAGTGGGCGTACACAGTGAACTACGTGTTTGCACGTTGGTCTGGTATCAGACTTATATGACCTCAGTAGAGGAACCCTAAAACAGAAAAGCCATCTTCTGCGATCCGCCGTGAGAACAAGGGAATCAAGAAAATGGCTTTTCGGATATGGGGGAGAGGGTAACTAGGCGCTCTTCCAGGGGTCTTCAACCGGACGGGCCGCGTTGTAGGCGGCAATGCCTCCAATGCCCAGCGCAAGAACCAGACCCACCAGGGCTAGACCCTTACGGGGGCGCTTACCGCCGTTACGCTCGATGCGTGCCAGCTCTTTATGAGCCTTGCGTGCGGTTTTCGAGGCGGTCTTGCGAGCCTTCTTCATGGCTTTTTTCTTGCCGGTGAGCTTCTCAGCAAACATATCTGCGTGCCCGGGGATATTCAGGTCATCGGCCTTCTCTGCCATGGCCATAGCGGCGACGACAGCCGAATTCTTCGCGGCTTTACGAGCCTTGCGCTTTTTGCAGAACATTGTGAACCTCCATCAGTCATACCGCAATACCTCACGTACGCGGGTAAATGTTCACCTCTCAGCATAAGGAATTACCCTGAAAAATGCTTGTTGAAACCCTCACCTCAGCTAAAAATACTGATAAACCGCCCGTGTTTTCTCAGCAGGCTAAATTTAACGTGACGCCGTGATAGCGCGGCTTCTAGCGCATCATAGAGACAACATGACAAAATAGACCTATGACTAATGCAACAGCTCAAGCAACTATTCACACCAACTACGGTGATATTGTCGTTGATCTCTTTGGCAACCATGCACCGCTGACCGTTGAGAACTTTATCGGTCTGGCAGACGGTTCTAAAGAGTGGAAGCACCCCCGCAGCGGCGAGGTCATGAACACTCCGCTCTACAAAGATGTGGTGTTCCACCGTATTATCAAGGACTTCATGATTCAAGGCGGTGACCCTCTCGGCATGGGTATTGGCGGCCCCGGCTACCAGTTCAAGGACGAGATTCACCCCGAGCTTTCTTTCTCTAAGCCCTACCTGCTCGCAATGGCAAACGCAGGCCCCGGCACCAACGGCTCGCAGTTCTTTATTACCACGGCAGAGACTCCTTGGCTGAACGGTCGCCACACCATCTTCGGTGAGGTCGCTGATGAAGCCTCAAAGAAGGTTGTAGACGCTATTGAAAGCGTTGAAACCGGTGCACAGGATCGTCCGGTGAAGGATGTCGTCATTTCTTCAATCGACATCAAGAAACTCTAATTTCGTGCTGGGAAAGGACCCGCCTGGGTAACCGGGACGGGTCCTTCACCGTATCTGCGTTCTTCTCGTAATCCATGAGCCGAACCACGGGAACCGAGGGACTGAGTAAGAGCGTATGAAAGGAAAAACGTGGACTACCCATCTAATCCACAGCAAAATAGCTCTCAGACGGAGCCCACCTGCCCGCGGCATTCCGACCGTGTGAGCTATGCACGGTGTAAACGGTGCATGCGTCCCGCCTGCGGGGAATGTCAAATTAATCTGGACGTCGGGATGATCTGTCCTGACTGCTACCGAGAGCTATATGGACGCCAATATCAGGCGCGCGCACCGCGCAGGTTCGTTCCCTACGTAACGTACACCCTGATCGGGATTAACCTGGTGGTATATCTGCTTCAGCTTATCATCCCGCAGTACTGGGTGTATTCCATGTTTGCCCTGAAATGGGACTACACCGAATTCACAGGGGAGTACTATCGCGTGCTAACCAGTGGTTTCTTACACTCACAGAACGATTACTCGCATATTGTGATGAATATGCTCTCCCTCTATATCTTTGGTATTGCCCTTGAACAGATGATGGGATGGTGGCGGTATCTGCTCGTATACCTGCTCTCCATCGTAGGCGGTTCTTTTGGCGTGCTTCTTCTGGACGATCCAACTGCGGAGGTTGTGGGCGCATCCGGCGGTATTTTCGGGCTGATTGGTGCCTACCTGATGATTATGGTGGTTCTGCGCGAACGGGATAATATACGGGCCCTCATGATTATGATCGCCGTGAACGTTGCCTTTGGCTTCCTCGTTCCCGGGATTTCCTGGCAGGCTCACGCGGGCGGTTTTGTGATCGGTGCTCTTGCTACGGCGGCGCTTTTAGCACCTCAGATTATTCAGCGAACACGAAGTATCCAAAGGTAACGCTCGAAAAACCTGTGGATAACTAATTTTTGGTGGGCCGCAGTATCCCAAGTTTCCCCATGGGGACAGGGCGGGATACTGCGGCTCACCGATTGCTTTAAAACACAGAAAAGCACCTGTATTTTTTGATTATCCACATGAGTTTTCCACACTGTGAATAACTACAGTGATGTAATTTCACATTTGTTAGTACCCCGTAGTTACCTGTGGATAGAAGGCTTTATCATCTCGAAATTACAGGCATGTAAGGTTTTCCCCATGTTTATCCCCACCTGTGGAAAACTTAAAACCCAGGATGTGTAATTACAAAAAACGGGTGCAGCTCGATCAACGAACTGCACCCAGAGGAACGCTTGTACAGACTAGTTCGCCTGCGCCTCAGCCTGAGCAATGTCATCGGGGCTAAGCGTGACGCCCGTATACAGCCGGAATTGTTCAGCTGCCTGCAGAGCAATCACCTCGCCGCCCGTGATAACCTCACGACCGGCAGCGCGAGCAACACGAATCAGCGGGGTTTCCACAGGCATCGCCACAACATCGAATACCACCGACGCCGCCTCAATCGTGGGTTGCGGATATGCCAACTGCTCGCTCTCGGCACCGCCAGACATACCGATCGGGGTAACATTCACAATCACTGGGGCGGTAAGATCGCCGGGTTCAGGCACCCACGCATACCCGTACCGGTGCGCGAGCGCCGTGCCTGCATCCTCATTGCGAGCGATAATAGTGCCCGCCCGGAACCCAGCATCGTAGAAGGCACCCGCAACGGCCGCCGCCATGCCTCCTGAACCGCGCAGAAGAAACGGCAGTTTAGGATCAACAGCATGCGACTTCAGCAAGGAAGCTACCGCAATCACGTCGGTATTGTAGGCGTGCAGGTGCCCGTCCGTATTGACGATAGTATTGACCGCCCCAATGACCTGCGCCGAATGATCGACCTCGTCCATGAGCGGAATAACCGCTTGTTTGAAGGGCATAGAAACGGAACATCCGCGAATACCCAGGGCGCGCACACCCGCGATAGCACCCTCAATATCCGTGGTTGTCATCGCCTTATACAGGTAATCAAGGCCGTGTTTCTCGTACAGATAATTGTGGAACTTGATACCGTGGTTTGACGGTCGTCCAGACAGGGAAATGCAAAGGGTCGTATCGCGGTTCAGCGGTGGACGCGGCATAGGGGAGTCCTTCGGCGGTTTAGGAAAGAGTGTTGCGAATGAGAGTTGCGGCTTTTTCGCGGGCTTGTCGGTCAGCCACTACGAAATGCATATCGCCGGTATCGAGCGTGGGAACAACCGCGTTGCCGTCGTTGAGGTTCTTCACATGGGCCTCCGCCTGAGGATCCTCCCAAATATTGACCCAGGTTGCATGATTGCCCAGGTCGCCTAACGACGAATCGAGGCGCTCGCAGAAGGGGCATCCAGGGCGCCAATAGATGACGACTCCGCCGTCTTCCTGAACTTTGCGTGCGTCTTCTTGGGTTGCTTGTTGACGTTCGAGCATTTTGATCTCCAAAGGTATAACACAATAGGGAGCCCGCCGCGGTTACTGTGACCCATCGGGGTAAAGCAACAGACTGCATGCGGGCTATCTAACACTACAAAAACAGAGCGTTTGAGACAATAATTCCAGCATAGGCGAAAGAATCATGAATCTGCTGGTAAAGGCCTTCGAATACAGAAAAATTCCCCGCATCATGAAAATGAATGCGGGGAATTCTTGAAGACTAGAGTCTTACTTACCGAACTTATCGGTAATCTTCTGGACGTTCTCATTGACGACCTCTTCAGCCTTCGAGGTGTGCTCGTCGTTGACGACTTCCTTACCTGCCTTGTCGTTAACGAGGTTCTTTGCCTTGTCGATGCCCTGCTCGACGATGTTCTTCGGATCGAAACCCATAAGACTCTCCTTTATTTTGGGTGACTGGTTGAAACACAGTGTAGAGGTTGTACAGAGTATAAACAACCCTCGAAATATCATGACATGAGTTAGGGTGAAATTTATCTAAAGTTCTCCGAGAGCCAATCACAATCCGCAGGAAAACCGGCAACCATCGGCAGAAAACGAGGCTCGGCGTACCCGTGTTCGGCGTATGCTTGGGCGATCGCCTGAGCTGTTTCCTCAAGTCGGGATGTTTTAACAAGAGCCATCACGGCGCCGCCGAAACCGCCTCCAACGATGCGCGCCCCTAGGGCCCCGTGTGCCAGGCAAGCTTCAACCGCAACGTCGATCTCCGGGCGGGAGACGCGAAGCTCGTCGCGCATCGAAATAAAGGACTCGGTAAAGATGCGCCCAGCCTCTTCAAAAGCCCGATACCCCAGCTCATCCGCATGTTTGAGCAGGTAGCTGGCGCGCCCCACCAGCGTCATATCGTGAAACGCATGGCGAACCCAGCCGCGCGGGAAAGTCGCCGGATCCTCACGTTCCTCCAACGCTGTCAGAGAACGATTAACCGAAGAATCTACTAGTTCCAAACGCCACTCTTTAGCCTCACGCTCATCGTGGTGTGCACACGAAAGATCTTCGGGGAGAGCATCACGCAGAAAGGTGAGACCAAGCGCTTTCGCACACGATTCAGAGGCGGCACGCCGGTCGGCAAAACCATTATGTGCAAGCGCGTGCGGGGTATTCGTATCAACAACAAGAAAACTTAGCCCGTGCTTCTGCAGGTTCAGATGAATAGGGTCTATCGAAAAATCACGGAAATCGATGACCAAAGCCTGACCTGGCTTTGACCGCAGCGACGCCGTCTGATCGAGTCCGCCGGTATGGGCGCCCGCAACCTTGTTCTCTGCGGTGATGCACACCTGTGCCAGGCGAGCCCGGAGTGCATCGTTATCGGGGGAGCGGTCGGAAGGAACCGCATCTGTATCCGGGCAACCGGGGCGCAGCGGACAGGAAAGGTCAAGAAGTGCCAGTGCTGTGGAGCATTCTAAAGCGGCGGACGAAGAAAGCCCCCCTCCCACGGGAACCCGCGAGTTAATGAGCAAATCAGCCCCGAACTGACCGGGAAGCATAATATCGCGACCACCCTCATGATTCATCGCCCACGCAACACCGGCAACATAGGTGAACCAGCCCTTAATATGCCCGGGTTGAATATCCCGAATCACGATTGTGCGTTCGTCTCCGGGCATCTGCAGAGAGGATGCGCGCAGCACCCCGTCTCGGCGCAGCGACCCCGCAATGTAGGTACGGTAGGGTAGCGGCATGGGCATGCACGAACCACCTAGAAAGTCGATGTATTCACCCAAGAGGTTCAAACGACCAGGTGCGGACCACACCCCATCGGGCTCTTTACGATAGGTCTGTCGAAACTCTTGGCGTACCCGCTGAATTTCATCCTGATGTTCGGGCAGAGAAGCCCACTGCGGGATTGCGGTGGTCGTCATAGAACTCCATTCAGGCAATGCGATAAAACGGTACTCTTCAACATACCATCTGCACGCCTGCGCACCGGGGCACGACTGCACAACGACAGCAGCCCCGGCTGATGCATATGCATCTGTATGCGGGAATTATTTGGAGAGCATGAGCCCATCGATCGCGGTGGAAATATCAGCCGTATATGCTTCACACACCGGCTTAGGAATTTCCTGCAGGGGATTCTCTTCGGCTTCCGCAGTCAGCGAAGTCAATACAGGAATAGCCTGTGCCTCTTCCACCAGGCTCAAGGCAAGGTGAATGAGCATGCGGGCGCGGCGCAGCGCCTCTCCAGGCTCAAACCCCATATTTTGAGCGTCGTAGGCAATAGCCGCCACGGGTTTGAGCCGCTCGGGATTAGTTGCCAATGCCAGGCGAATAACTTCAGGAAATTCTGGAATGGAATAAATAGTCTCGAAAAGAACCTGTCCGCGCACGATCAAGGACTCTTTCACTGCCTCTGGATCCTTAGAATCCGCGGGCATAAGAAGCTCCTTTGGAGCTTTCTTATCCAAGATATAGTTCGCAAGAAGCACCAAAAGGTGCTGTTTATTCTTGACATGGTAATAGAGGGCGCCGGGAGCAACTTGAAGTTCAGCCGCCAAACGGCGCATCGACAAATCCGCTAAACCATTGGTTACCAGAAGATCAAATGCTGTGTCTAAAATTTTTGCTTGAGAAAGTACCACACGTCTATTTTACGGGTGAAATCTCTCTGCTGTCATGAAAAACACCTATAAATTCTCGTAAAGAGTATGAAGAAGTAATTGTATTTATGTAGAAAACTATAGAAATTGCTAGTGGCATAACTGTAAAAATTGAGGCTTACGTAGGTGTTTAATAAATGGTATGAGTAACGCATATTCCGAACTTGTGGCACGCATTAGCGGGGGAGAGGGATTGACCCGCGATGAAGCGCAGTCGCTTCTGAGCACTGAAGACGGTCAAGATTTTGCGCTTATTGAAGCAGCATCTGCACTTCGCCGCCAAGAATTTCGCAATGTAATAGCAATTCATACTGAAGATGAGGAATTAGCTGAAGCATTAGGTACACGTTCAATTTCTATTGATTCTTATGAAATTTTAGATATAAGCCAAGATATTGATTCTCATGAACTCGCTGACCGGATGGTGGCTTTAGGAGCTGGGAAATCTACCGGCATTACCGTAAAACTACCTCAGCAGGCGGTTCCGATGACGCTGATGCGCATCCTCTCTGTCTTGCGGCTTGCCGCCCCCGATAAGGTTATTCACCTTCCCGAAGGCTATGAAGAGTCGCTGCGTTCGCTGGCATCTCTGGCCATGCATATTGTGAGTGCTATTACCATTACCGATGATATTGAGCGTTGGCCGCTCGTGAATGAAACCCTCAAAGCACTGCGTCACGGCGGGATTGTGATCGCCGGTTCGGGCAGTCGTGATGCGCTCGCTGGGTACCTAGCGTATCTTTCGGAGCTCGGCGTTGATTTGATAGGTCACCGTGAGGCACGCGGCTCAGCCTGCGGTTCCGTTGATGGCGGCGGATGCTGTGGCGGACACGAAAGCGAGCCTGCCGCATCCTCGGGCGGATGCGGCTGTGGGTCGGGCGGCTGCGGTTCCGATTCCGTCTCGACAGAACAACATGCGCATTCCGAAGGTGGATGCTGCGGCGGGCACGAGTCCGCTCAGCCGGTTGAGGTTCCGAAACCTGCCGCTTCTGGTGGGTGCGGATGCGGTTCCGGCGGCTGTGGGTCGGCATAGCATCTAGCTTCCCTCACGGAATATAATTGCCCCTTCACCAAGTTCGCAGAGGCTGATTTTGGTGAAGGGGTTCCCTGTCTTTGCGGGGTAAAAGCGATATATTCCAAAATTGGAATAGTATTACCTTACGGTTATTCGTCTTGTAGGTGAACATTACCCGAACTCTCCTGCGAGAAGGGCTGTTACCTGTGACTCTCCGGTAAAGTTGAGTGTGAGTGTATCTAAAAATACAAGGGGTTGATACGAGAGACAATGCTCTACTTATCCGTTATAGTTCTGATTCTACTTGCAACAGTCATTATGGTGAGCGTTGGCGATCGCCTTAATCTTCCCTGGCCCGTGATGATAACCATCCTGGGTGTTGGAGCGCTGCTGCTACCTCCCGATCGACCCCATATTGAAATCGACAGCGATATTATTCTGCCGATCTTTCTGCCGCCGCTGCTGTGGGCCATTGGCGTAAAGTTCTCCTGGGGTACACTCCGGCGCCGCTGGAAATCTGTTCTCCTTTATTCGGTGCTGCTCACCACGGCATCTGCGCTTGCCGTTGCCGGTGTTGCCCTGTGGTGGGTTCCCGGAATGACGGTTGCTGTCGCTCTGGCACTTGGTGCCGCGGTTTCACCCCCTGACCCCGTTGCTGTTGAGGCCGTTGCCGAGCCTGTCGGTATTCCACGACGTCTGATTGGCACGCTTCAGACTGAGGGTAGTTTCAACGATGCTATATCGATTGTGCTCTTTCATGCTGCTATTCATTCGATGGAGGAGCACCACGCCATCGAACCACTCGAAGTTATGAGGGACTTCGCTTTAGGCTCGGTTCTAGCGGTTATTATCGGTTTTGCGTTTGGCTGGATCGGTGGTTATGTGCGTCTGCGCGCCCACGATGTGGTGACGAGAAATGCCGTAACTCTTGTGATTCCCTTCGCTGCCTACCTGGTGGCAGAAAATATTCATGCATCCGGCGTTATTGCCGTGGTGATTGCCGCAATTCAATTCACCAGCACTAAGTATTTGGTGGCCTTAGAAGCAGAGGATCGTCTAACGACCTCATCTTTCTGGCAGATTATTGAATTGCTTATGACCGGTATTGCTTTCGGGCTGATCGGTCTGCAGGCGAGCGAAATTATCTATAAAGCCAACTCAGAGCGTATTGCCGGTCTCTTCGTCGATGGTGCCGTTATTGCTGTGGTCGCAATGATAATTCGTCTTGTGTGGTTCTCGGTAATCTGGCTGATTGGTAAGGCTGCCCGCCCGGTGCATGAAGGCGCTCCTGAATCCTTCGCCGAGGTTATCGTGATGACCTGGTCGGGGATGCGCGGCCTAGTGACCCTGATTCTTGCGCTCTCTATTCCCATGATCGACGGTATGGAACAGGTGCGCGAAGACGCTATCGTGATGATGATTTCGGTTCTGTTCTTTACCCTCGTGGTGCCCGGACTGACCCTGCCGTTTGTGGTGAGGATCTTGAAGGTGCAGGTGAACCATGAGGAAGATACCGCCGTTCCAGAACTGCTCAAACTGGCTCAGAATGCGGCTTTGGAAGCCCTGCAGGAAGAAGCAAAGGCAACGGTTGATCCAGAGACCTACGCTCGCGTGAAGGATATGTACACCGCTATTACTCGCCGCGACGAGATTATCGAGAGCCTGCCTGAGGAATATAAGCCCCATATCGAAAAGCTCAAGGATAAGCGAAGCGACTATATTCGTCTGCGTGATGCGGCGCTGATGGCGGCACAGCGTGCAGTGATTTCAGCTCAGGATCGTTACGATTCCCACGATGTTTCCCGAGTAATTCGTAAGTTGGATATTCTGGTTCAGGCTGAGAATGTGCGCACGAATAATAACTTTATTCTGCCTTCGTTGCCTGCCGTAGCTCTTGAAAGGTATAACATGCTCCGCAGTCATCTGGGAACTTCGACTATTCCCATCGTGAAGGACGCCCCTTCTTCGCCATATGTTTCTAATGCCATATTTGATGAACAACGTTAAGCTATGATTTTCACACCGTGAACCTGGGAAAATTAAGGAAATTCACGGTATGAAATGCTTTGAGACCTCATATCATCTAAAATTGGATTAAGAGGAATTTTACGCCGTTCAAACGCATAATGTATACGAATATTTTATGCGTTTCTTTATAATTGAAAAGCTGTGAAAACCCATGAATTCTAAAAAACTTTCGCCCGCCTATCTCACCTCCCTACTTCTTATCGTGGTCGGTGCCTTGCTGATTAGCCTCTCACAGACATGGCTGCTGTGGCTCGGATGGATTCTAGTTCTTGCCGCGCTGGGATTGAATGTTCTTGCACACATGGTCACTATTTCCAAGGCTCAAGGAGAGCCTACGCCCGCTTTGGTGACAAGCTTAAGTGAGATGGAAAATAACCTTGTGGGCGCTATGCGCGATAAAAATACGGAGCGTCATGACAGTCCTGAGGGTGATGACGGGGCTTATGATGGTGAAGAAGAAAACTCCGCATCGGATGAAGCCGCGCAGTCTTCGACCCGCGAGTCTGATGCCGGTAAGCTTGGAGTTCTTCCCTCAAAACCCAACGGTTCACGAGGCTCTCACCCACGCTCAAACGTTCGCTAAAGGTCTGCTATGAACACAAAATTCCTTCTCTCACCCGCATATCTATGCTCGGCGGCACTGCTGATAGTAGGTGCTGTGCTCAGTGGAGGAAGGTTTATGCTGATCGGCTGGATTTTCTTTATCGTCGGTCTTTTTCTGAACGCTTTGGTATTAGTTGTCTTGGTTAACCGCGATCAACTGACTCATCTTGGCGCTCAGCTCAAACGTCCCGATGAATCAGAACTAAAGATCGGCGAACCGGTGGTGCAGCGTCTTGATGAAGAAGTTGCTGAACCGGCTGTGGATATGGATGCAGACCCTCTGCCGGAGGATCTTCCTGATGCTCCAGAGGTTGTGGAGAATGGGGCAAAAGATACTGCTTCTGTAAAAAGAACGTAAGACCTTCAGAAAATAAGCGTGGCGTATATTCGCCCTCACGGAAAACCTGATAGCAAGGGGAGATTCGATGCACTGTTGTGCTGAATCTCCCCTACATTTTCTTATATCAATGATGGAATATTGCCATGTCAAAAGGTATATATTCCAAAATAAGAATATAACGGTAGGCGGATTTTGATAGTCCGCCCACCCCTATATCTAACCACACGCGAGATAATCGTTACCCGTCGTGAGCATCCTGAAGAAGCTGCTCAAACGGGGTGACTGTAAGGCGATGCGGATCATCGCCCGAACCGGTATTGATAACTGAGGCACCCTTGGTAATGCCAAAGAATGCACTGCTGAATTACGCAGCCCGCTGGGCTTGCTGAGCACGCGTACCGCCGAGAATGGGCGCTTCACCGCGTTCCTTACAGTCAATCAGCGAGGTGTGGGTGGGTGCCTCCGGCACGTGGGCGGGTTTCAGAGCTGCAAACTCCCTGCGCAGTACTGGCACAGCCTCTTCACCCAACAGATCGAGCTATTCCAGCACGGTCTTTAACTCCAGACCACATGTCGATCAGGAACATCTGACGCTGGTAATCGCCCGCATAATCGCGGAAACTCAAGGTCTTCTCAATAACTTCCTGCGGCGAACCCACGGTCAATGGGGTCTGCTCCATGAAGTCCTCCATCGACGGACCGCCGCCGTAGACCGGGGCGCTATCAAAGAAGGGGCGGAACTCGCGGCGCGCATCCTGTGAATTCTTGCGCATAAAGATCTGCCCACTCAGACCTACGATAGCCTGATCGGCACTGCCGTGACTGTAATATTCGTAGCGTTCGCGGTACAGCTCAATCATGCGCTGCGTGTGTTCCTTAGGCCAGAAGATGTTGTTGTGGAAGAAGCCGTCGCCGTAGTATGCCGCCTGCTCCGCAATTTTGGGAGTACGGATGCTGCCGTGTCATACGAACGGGGCAACACCGTTGAGCGGGCGCGGGGTTGAGGTAAATCCGTTGAGCGGCGTGCGGAAGCGCCCCGACCTGTTCACACGCTCTTCGCGCCAGAGCTTATGCAACAGAGCATAGTTCTCGATAGCGAGGTTTACGCCCTCGCGAATATCCTTGCCGAACCAGGTTCTTGTGAGGCAGTCGTGAGTATAAGACCTTCTAAAATGAGTTTGTAATCTCAAATATTACTGTTTTTGTTTCATATATGAAATAATCTCAGTATGGGATGGCTAGACGTAGAAGTTCTTGCGGGCGAACAGTATGGGCTCATAACCTCGGCACAGGTGGATGTGCGCGGGGTAAGCCGTGCGACTCTGCATCGTAAAGTGCGTCAAGGGTATGTACAGCAGGTGCGGCGAGGTGTGTACGTTTTGTCCTCTGCTCGCTGGGATATCCATCGCGATCTTCGCGCGGCGTGGCTTTCGCTGGACCCCAAAAAGAGTGCGGGGGAGAGACTGTGGGATTCTCCCCAATTTATTGTTGCTTCTGCCTCTGCGGCCGAAGTATATGGGGTAGGCGACTTCTATACACAGCAGTACGAGTTTTATTCACGGGAGCGTAAGCAGATCTCTTTCGAGGATATTCGTCTGTCGCGTCGCCAAGATATGTCTGCTGAAGCCACTATTGTTGAAGGTCTTCCCTTGGTTCCTCCAACCCGACTGATCTGTGATTTCTTGCGGGAAGGCCGCGACCTTGAGAAGGTTTCACTCGTTCTGCAGGAACTTATTCAGAAAGAGTATGAGGTTCACTGGTCTGATGTTGTGGATGCAGTGCACAAGTACTCTTACAGGGTTTACTCGGCGTCCGCACCTTGGATTATGGGTGAGC
Source organism: Rothia sp. HMSC08A08 (assembly GCF_001808385.1). Lineage (NCBI taxonomy): Bacteria > Bacillati > Actinomycetota > Actinomycetes > Micrococcales > Micrococcaceae > Rothia > Rothia sp. HMSC08A08. The sequence continues at coordinate 35,166 of NZ_KV793068.1, read as the reverse complement.
TTCTCAAAACCAGGATTGAAACACGTGTTTCTGCGCATCCGGCTTTGGATTCATACCTAGAATCTGGCGAAAAAATTATGCCGGTTGAGGGTCGTGGGCATATTGGTAATCCCGATATCATCTATCCCTCAGATCGAGTTGAAATATCCCGGAAAATTTATAAAAACACGACCATGAAAGAAGAATCTTGGCACGAACATACCTTCAGGCACGCACCTCAGTGAAAGATGGTAAAGGAAGATATTCTGATATTGCACCCGCTCGACGGGACGCGGAATTTAACCGTGCCATTGTATTAGCACGTATATTTGGGGCATCACCACACGGTTGGGTTCTCAAAGGGGGTAATGCGCTTTTATGGCGAGATACGAAAGCCCGTGCTACTAGGGATATTGACCTTTTCAGTACACAATCAACTATCCAGGATGCTCACAAAGCATTACAGGATATTCTTATCCGAAACCCCGCACATATACCGCCTGATGATGTTGTGATGAGGCTACGAGAAAAAGGTAATATCGTCATGCCGGGTGATAAAGCAGGGCGAAAACTTCAAGTTTCCATACTTTCGAAAGCATCAGGAGCTCCGGTATGCTCTCCGATTGATATTGACCTTGTTGTGGGAGATATAACGACAGCCCCTTATGAATCCTATCCAGGAAATGATTTAGCAGAAGTCTTTGATGTTCCTGAAATGCCTAATATTAGCCTATATCCACTGGTAGATCATATTGCAGATAAAGTAACTGCAACTATGCAGGTATATCCAGGGGTAGGACATTGCGGTTCTCGGAGCACACGTATTAAAGATCTTATTGATATTCCAGTACTTGCGCAGCAGTCTCTTGGGATACGTGCGGCAGATCTGTACAAAGCACTGGAAGCTAAAAGGCTAGAAAATAACCTTGACCCATATTGTCAGGGGTTAATTTTCCCTGAGAACTGGAATGATCAGGAATACAGGAAACTTATCGCAAAATCAGTAGATGAACCCCAAATGTTCCCAGAGTCGTATTCTCAAGCTCAAAATTTTGCCCAAAATTTCTTGGATCAGGTGATGAAGGGAGAACTTAAAGAAGAAGTCTGGAATGGGGAAGCATGGGTTTAGGTTAGGTACGTTGCTGCATTTATTACATATATGTAATAAATGCAGCAACGTACTCGGCAGGGGTGATCAAAACACCCCTGGGTGTACTACTCAGCAGGCAGAATCGCTGCAAAAGGCTCTTTCGTCCATATGAAAGAGCCTTTCTTTCGCGGGAAAACGGGGGCAGCGGATTAAAGCCGGGATGAGGCGTAGTCGGCGTACTCCTGCACACGCTTGCGCGCATCCTTGGTCAGCGCCTTATTCTCCTTCAGGATGCGCCCGGCATTCTCCGCCATAAACTCTAAATACTGCTTATCGCGGGTTTTACGCCAAGCCGTGCGCGCCGCATCCAGCTGCGCAAAATCGCGGGAAATCTGCCGCTGCATGGTGTACCGCACCCACATGAGCACCAGCACCACTCCCAGCGGAATCAAGCACAACCAACTATTCCACAGGGCATAAATACCTATAGCCAACGCGGCGAGCGCCAGTTGAATCGGGGCAATAGAAACAATATCGCTGGAACGCTCGCGCTGGTTCTTCACCAAAGACTCACGGGCGGCCTGCCGAAAAGCATCGCCAAAACTCTCGGGATTGCGCTCTTTATTTGTTGAAGACATTCGCCATCTACCCCGCTTTAACAATCTATAGACGTTGTTTTCGCAAAAAGTTTCACGTGAAACGTAGAATCTACGCACCCAACGAAGAGTCAATAAACTCCCACGCATGATCCACCGAAACCTCGGTTCGCGCCTTCACATCATCCGGGGAATAGCTGAACGACGCCGCATGATCCGCCCACTCATGCATGGGTACATCGTTCCAGGAATCCCCAATCGTGTAGGTTTCATACTCAACCGGTTTCAGATACTCCACAAGCCACGCCAGCCCGGTCGCCTTCGTGCACCGCGGGGGCACAATATCCAGAAAATCCTGATTCTTGTGACAATCCACTGAATCACCGAACTCCTCAAGAATCCAGCGGTAGGTGCGCTCGCGAGCATCGTCTTCAGGAATCCACAGGGGCACGCCCACATAATCTTGGGTATCAATCTCGGACTCTGCCAGCGGCAGGAACTCGGGCAGAATATTAGTCGAAGACCCCACATTATCCGCCAGACGATAGTCATGGGTTAAAGTCGTGGCAAAAAGAGCGACCCCCGGTTCTTCTTTGAACCGTTCATAGCAGGCGCGCACCACTGACACCGGCAGAGTTTGCGCGTGCAGGATGTTGTACTCGGCATCGGTCACAACCGCGCCGGTGTACAGCACGTTGTAATCGAAGGTTACGCCGGTTTTATCGAGGGCAAGTTTCGTGGCGAAAATACTTTTCCCCGTCGCACACACCGCAAGATTCCCGGCCTGCTGCCAGCGGTGAATAGCCTGTACATTCGCGGGGTCGATGGTCCGGTCAAAAAGCAGAGTTCCATCCAAGTCGAATGCCATCAGTTTTTTCATGGGATTCCTCAGGTCTGTGCGGTGGCTAAAAATCACGGGATGCGCGCCCGGTACCAGTCTACCGGAGCGCGCATCCCGCAGGGTGGCTAAACAGTCACTAGGGCTTACGAGGGAAGTGACAGGAATCCGAGGTAGGAACCTGCAATACCCACGGCAAAGAGACCGAAAATAATCCAAATGGCGTTAACCCTCTTGCGCAGAAGCCACATGCACAGGAAACACAGGGCCAGTGCGGCGAGCCCGGGCAGCAGCTGATCCATCATCGACTGCACGGTGACCTCAACGTTCTTACCGTTTTGTTCGTATTCCGTGAGCTTGAGCGGAATGTTGATGGTCGTCCATCGGTATACGAGCGACCCCATCACGAACAGGCCCATCACCGAGGCGCCCTGCGTAATCTTCTGCAGGGTGTTGCCGCCCGCTTCGCCCACGATTTGGGTACCTTTTTCGTACCCATATTTGAAGCCGTACCAGCGGGTAGCCCACCGAATCGCGGTCATGCCAAAGAAGAAAATCAGCGGTCCCAGAATATTGCCCGCAATAGCGAAGGATGCACCTACCGCCGCCAGCACGATGCGCGCGGTACCCCAGTAAATCGGGTCGCCCACGCCTGCGAGCGGTCCCATCAGACCAACCTTCACGTTGGTAATGGCGGCATCATCAATACCTTCTTTACCGGCTGCCTTTTCGCGCTCCATAGCGGCAGTCACACCCATAATGGAGGACGCGACCCAGGGTTGGGTGTTGAAGAACTCCAGGTGACGGGTGAGTGCTTCTGCCTGATCTTCCTTCTTGGTGTAGAAACGTTTAATCGCGGGTATCATCGACACCGCAAAACCAATGGCCTGCATACGCTCGAAGTTGAAGGAGCCGAGCAGGAAGGTGGAGCGGATGTACGTATCAATCTTGTCGCGCTTGGTGAGGTCGGGAACCTCTGCGGTTACTTTTTCTTGAGTTTTCTCAGTCATGATTCGCTCCTACTCAAGCTCGTTGTCGAGGTCGTCGGCTGGGCGTGCGGCTGCTGGTGCCGCCTCACTCTTATGGAAGATTGGATTCAGCTGGGTGTACAGCAGTCCCAGGCACGCCCCGACAATACCGATCGCGACTAGGTTCAGCTGCGCGGGATCTGCCAGGGTTGCGGCGAGGTTGCCGATAGCATCATGGTTGCCGCCGCTGAGCGTGATTTCCTGGGACGCCGGAATAGCGGCTGCCGCGATGAATCCGAGGAAGAAGAATGGCATGAGGGCGCGGGACTTCATCATGTTAATGACCATAGCGAAACCGACCACCGTAATCATGCCGCCAGCGATGCGCAGGCCGTTCGTCACTTCAGCAGGAATAGCCTGCAGCCAGTTCTGCAGGGTTTCGGAGTTAATAAGGGCAACCACGGCGGTTGGGACAGCCACGCGCAAACCTTGCAGAACCATGCCGCTGATATGCATGAGCTCAATACCCCGGAAATTCGCCGTTTGGGCGAACCGGTCGGCTTGATGCTGGAAGAAGACGGTAATAGTTCGCACGAAAATGGTGAGCACCTGCCCGGCTGCTGCAATCGGAATAGCAACGGCGATGCCCTGCGCTTTATCAAGGTGACCGTGAATGACGACGACCGTTGCGATACATGATGCGAGCGCCGCATCGGGTGCCATCGCCGCGCCGACATTCATCCACCCGAGGGCAATGAGTTCGAGCATACCGCCCAAGATAATGCCAGTGGTGGGGTCTCCGAGGGCGAAACCCATGAGGGTACATGCCACCAGGGGACGGTGGAACTGGCGTTCGTCCACCACGGATGCGACACCCGCAATGAACGCCACCACAATGACGAGAATAAATGCGAGGGGACTCATGAGTCGAGACCTTTCTCTTTCAAAATTTTTGCCAGATCGACGGGGTTGTGGTTGGGAAGCTGCTGTACGTACAGCTTGACGCCGCGTTTGAGAAGCTCACGGTATGCGTCGAGGTCTTCTTCGCTCGCGTAGACGGCCTCAGAAAGCTGCGTCATACCGGTTTTGTAGGTTACGCCGCCAACATTGACCTCTGGAATTTCGACGCCTTCGTCTATTAGACGCACCACATCGACCGGGGATTCGAGTACAAACATGGTTTTCATGCCGGTGTACTTGGGGTTGTTGTACACGCGCCCCGCTTTAGCAATATCGAGCACATTGGTTTTGACTCCGGCGGGCGCCACCTGCAGCAGCAGGGTCTTGCGGAGGTTGTCGTGGGCGGCTGCATCCGATGCGGCAATAAAGGTTTGCGGTGCCACGTAAGGAACCCAGGTGCCCGCGACCTGCCCGTGAATAAGACGGGAGTCGATGCGCGTGAAAATAGCATCCATATGCCCGCCTTCAACCTGCTGTTCTGCGGGTATTTCCGGTGCCGCCGGTGTTTTGGCGGGTTTTGCCTCTTGAGAAGGCTTTTCTTCCTGTACCGGTTGGTTGGCTTCTTGGAAGGAGCGAATACCCTTCACGCCCGCCTTATGGGCTTTGGCGACCAGGCTCTTGAGGGTTGCATTTTTGCGACCGGCGCCGCTGATAACTTCGATGAGCATCGGCACGTTGACGCCTGCGACAACATCAATATTTTCGTGTTCTGCCGCGAATCGAGCGCCTGCATTGTAGGGGCTGCCGCCGAAGAGGTCGACGAGAATAAGGGTTTCTTCGGATCCTGTTTCCGCAACGATGCGCGTGTACTCTTCGATCAAATCTTCCGGACCCTGCCCGGGGAGAAATGTCACCGGATACACGTTATCGAGGTTTCCGAGGATCATGCTGGCGGTCTTTAAGAGCGCGGGTGCTGACTCCCCGTGTGCCGCCACGATGATAGTGACCATGATGGTCCTCTCGTTACTACAGAATGTGTGTTGTTTCCGTATTTAAGGGTCTAAGCCCTTTGAGAATATCACGGTCGGTAATGGTTTTAAATATGGAGAAAAATATATGAAAAAATGCTTCTACACGAGAACCGCTCGGCACATAAATATAGTATATGTGACCTAAACTATGTCGTTCTTAAGGACATGGTCTAGAGGGTGGAGAGCGTGAAAGGTTATCAGTCGGACAGGGGGTAAAGAGCTGTTATTTGCTGTATTTTGATGAACTAATAGCGTATATTCTTATATTCCAATATGGGAATATATTGAGTTTTGGAAGGGCTTGTCAGGGGGTAAGGTACATTTTGACTAAAAATGCTTGTGATCGTGAATAAAACATTAAAATCATGCATTATTTACGGTCAAGAGAATTTTTATTGTACGGAGGTGATGAGTTTAAATTTTAAGAACCCCACATCTCTTGGGCGAGGCGGTCAATATGAATCGTCAAATATGTGAGCTCATCCTGGCGTAACGGCTGATTGAGCTGCATCTCTAATAGTAGAAGAACCTTTTGTGCGCATGCGAAGGCTTGGGGCGCATCCGCCCGAAGCGCAGCCAAAACACCGGGCTGAGTAATATGCTGTTGTTTATTGTTCTCTCGATCGGCACGTACGAAGAGATAACGCAGATGGGTAATAAACCGCGCCGCCGACATGGAATTTGTGTCTATCGGCTTACCATACGTTGCTCCGATAACATCAAAAACCTGCGCAAAAACCTCAGTCATGCGGAAAGCCCGTGACATATCGGCCGTTGCAAACTGGGCATTGACGAGATGTAACGCCAAAGGAATCGCTTCCTGCGGATCTAGGGTGAGATGCAAACGCTCATGTACCAGATCAAGTGCCCGGCGCCCGAACTCAACTTCACGCGGATACAGCAGCGTTACCTCTGGTGCGAGAGGATAATCAACCTGCAGTCCTTCGCGAGCGCGCGCAACAGCATAGTGCAGGTGGTCTGCGAAAGGAATGATGAAGGAATTCGCGATTTTAATATCGGGGGTATTGCGAACCTTCGTTTCAAGTTCGGAGGCAATAGCAAGAATCTCCGGGGGAATCTCGGAGAGTGACCAACTGAGCCGCTCGGCGGAAATATCGTGTTCGGGAATGAATGTCTGCTCGACCTTAGTTGGATCAACCAGATCGCCCTTGCGTTTACCAAAGGCAAGTCCGCGCCCGATAACTACCGCCTCTTGCCCGTAGGAATCACGGGTGAGGGCGACATTATTGTTATAGATGCGGCTGATGCGCATGCATCCCTCCTTCCGTGTGGGCGGTATCGAATGCTTTCTCAAGATTTTACAGCCCCCTCGTGCTATTTACCGTGAGAAAGCGAATCTATGCGCTCTAGGCTTGCCGCCTTTTACCTCGATAAACATAAAATACGATGCAGTCCTTCTAAAATATGAAGGATATATTCTGCATTTTATGGAGAGATGCCGATAGAATGAATAAGTCGGTGCTATAAACACCGTGCAATAATCACTGTTGAAAGAGACTTCTATGCATAACCCTCGTCGTCTAGCGATGCCGCTTTCCGCCGCTCTTGTTGCGGTGCTCGCCCTGAGCGCCTGCTCCTCCTCGGTGAACAGCGTGGCACCTTCGTCTTCCGCCGCCAGCTCGTCGAGCGCGAGCGCTTCTGCCTCGGAAACTGCATCGCCCAGCGCCTCAGCTTCCAGCAGCACCAGCGCCTCGGCTTCGGCAAGTTCGAGCGCTACCTCAAAAGCCCTGACCGATGATAATAAGGCCGGTAAGCCGCGGCCAACCTCGACATACGGAGACCCCTACCCTGGAGCGACAGTGCATGAGGATGGTTCATGGGAGTATAAGAGCGAGAGCCATACCATGACCACCAAAGCCGACGGCACCTGGGAGTGGACTAATAGTAAAGGCGATAAAGCTAATCTGAATGCCGACGGCACCTGGGAAAGCTTTGACGCACAACGGAACGAGCGAGTTCACGTAAACCCCGATGGCAGCTGGATTCGAGTACGCGAGAGCGGCGATACGGATCTGACTAAAGGTGCTAGGGGCATGGAGGTTAAGGCCGATGGAACGTGGCGCAGCGTAGATTCGTACTCTACCCTTTACGGAACTGCCGACGGCAAGGTCTACCAAGAGAAACCAGGCCAAGAGAAACGCGAAGTTGGGAAAGAGCTTACCCCTTCGACGGTTCCTGTAAACCCGATTGCTTATGCTGAAGGCGGTGTAGGCGGCAACAGCGTTGTTCCTCTCAAACCGCGTACCCCGCTTAAAGCAGGGGAGAAGGCTCAGTAACCTCGAATAATTTCTCTCGGTAGTATGGTGGCGCATCCAGATTGTATGGCTGGATGCGCCACCCTTTTTGTGTCTAAAACGCCCTTCTATCTGGAGCTTTGCTGGAAGAAATATGGGAACGTACTCTATATTCGCTGAGTGTTGGAAGAAAACGTGGGGTGTTAGCGGCATCGGGTCTGTCCAAGAACCGTAGACTGAAACTAAAGGTATTTTTAAACACCGCATAGACTACATAGCCGTAAGGAAATTTTCGATGAAGAATGATAATCACACTCGCGTATTTGGTCCCCTATCTGCCGGATGTATTCTCATGCTGGCACTCAGTGCTTGCTCGACCTCTGTACAAGGAATCGGTTCGGAAGATTCTACTCATGGCGGTTCCGGCGCATCCTCATCAGCTTCTGCAACGTCGCATGAGAAACAGATCGTGGGGCTTACTGACGATAATAAGGCCGGTACATCGCGCCCGCGCTCTGATCAGAAGCCTTTGGATTCAACGAAGAATGTAAAGCTCAAGGACGACGGTTCATGGACTGTCGAAGAAGACAATAACGGACGCACGGAATCGGTTTCGGTTAACGCCGATGGCACATTCCAGGTGAAGAATAAAAATCCGGAAGATTCTACGGAAGAATTTACCCTCAACGCCGATGGGTCCTGGGAGAAAATCGAAAAAGATTCTTCCAGCGAACAAAAAACTCACGTTAATGCTGACGGCACGTGGGCCATCGAGAAAAAATATGGGAGTGAGGAATCCCCAGAAAAAGTTGAGATGCGTTCCGACGGCAGCTGGGAATCTACCGAAAGGACGAACGCGGTTATAACGGGAAAACCCGACGGTACGGCAATCAAAAAGAACACGAAGTTGGGGGAGGAAAAACCTCTTACCCCGCTAGAGTGGAAGATGGTCACGACCCCGAAAGATCATGATGAAGGCTCGATCGCCGATACCTATAAACTTGATGAGATCGTCCCTGAAAACGGTGTTATTCCGCTCAAGCCTCGTAAGTCTCTGCCCTTGGGAATGCCTGTTAAAGAGGCTGTTCCTGGAA
>NZ_KV793068.1:0-26395 GCF_001808385.1 Rothia sp. HMSC08A08 | reverse complement strand
GCATACTCCTGACGGATGAGAACAAAGCGGGCAAACCCCGACCACGTTCAGAGAGGAAAATCGATGATGATGCTATCGTCAGCCCGAATGGGGCATGGACTTGGCAGAGTAAAGGTTCAGCCATACGTGTTTCTGAAGACGGTACGTGGGATCAGAAGGACTCCGCAGAAACTGGCCGTGAAGGAAGTTCGCAGTTGTTCGCGGATGGTTCCTGGGAATCTAAAATAAAAATGGGCGATGGAGAAAACTTTGTTCACGTGAACCCCGACGGTAGTTGGACTTCAAAGGATTCCTTCCGAACGGTAGAGGTAAAAGCTGACGGGACGTGGCGCACCCAAACTGAATACGACACCAAGTACAGCACCTCAGACGGTAAAGTCTTTCGGGAGAGTTCGGGTCGAAAGACCGAGCTCCCTTCGGGAGAACATGAAGTAAGCCATATTCAAGTTCCCCATGAACCGCGCCTCTCCTATTTAGAGGACGGCCCCGGCGGGGGAGGGGTCATTCCGCTGACCCCGCGTAAGCCTCTTCAACCCGGTCAGCAAGCTGTGTCTTAAGGAAATTTTCGATGAAAAACACTAAGTTCACCCGCATCGTCGTTCCTCTTTCCACCGGATGCGCCCTCATGCTCGCGCTCAGCGCCTGTATGACTGTGGAACGAGCTCAGCCGAGTAAATCTGAGGGATCTTCCCCTGTCTCCTCTATATCTTCCTCTGCATCATCTTCTGTCTCACCCGAGTCTTCTTCCGCTTCCCCCACGACGAACCCAACAGAGGAGAAACAGAAGAATGAAGAACAGAGTCATGAGAAACAGATTGTGGGGCTTACTGACGATAATAAGGCTGGTAAACCCCGCCCGCGCGCTGAACAGAAGTCTCAGAGCTCGTTGGGAAAGAATGTAAAGCTCAAGGACGACGGTTCGTGGACTGTTGAAGAAGGCAGCGGTCAGGATAAATTATCAGTTGTAGTTAATGTCGATGGTACATTCCATGTGAAGCGTGGAACGGGGTCTGACATATATCACGAAATGACGATTAACGCAGATGGATCTTGGGAGAGGATTGAAAAAGTTTCTTCTTCACAGACAAAAACTCGCGTTAATGCTGACGGTACGTGGAGTGTCGAGCGTAAGAGCGATTCGTCTTCCCCAGAAAACGTTGAGGCACATGCCGACGGCACATGGAAGTCTAGCGGATACTCGAATAATAAGGTCATCACGGGAAACCCTGACGGTACAGCCGTGGAAAAGAATACAGAAACCGGGGAGGAAAAATCTATCACACGTGGGGCGCAGAGTGGGGTTACAACTCCTAGGGAATACATGAATAGTATGTACGATATGGGGTTATATATTCCTCAAAATGGTGTTATTCCCCTGAAACCGCGTACGGCTCTGCCTTTGGGAATGCCTGTTAAAGAGGCTGTTCCTGGAACCGATGAATATAAGCATGCTACCGCCGAACTTGAGGGCATACTCCTGACGGATGAGAATAAAGCGGGCAAGCCCCGACCACGTTCAGAAAAAGACCCCTTCTTCGGTATGGCTAAGGTCAATCCGGATGGTTCGTGGAGCTGGGAATCGCGCGATGGAGACACGACAATACATGTTGCAGCAGACGGCACGTGGACGCAGAAAGATTCTGATAACTCCGGTAATTATGATAAAACTACTGTGTTGTATGCTGACGGCTCATGGGAAATCAAAAATAATACACGCAGCGCCGGGGAAGATATTATTCACGTAAACCCTGACGGAAGTTGGCAGAGAAAAGACCGGGACCGAACAGAAGAAGTAAAATCTGATGGCACGTGGCGCACTCAAAACACCTATGAAACTGTATACAGCACTCCGGACGGTAAGGTATATCGGGAATCGTCATCACGTAAGAGCGAGGTATCTTCGGTAGATAAAGAACGGTATATTTACGTTCCTCCTCAACCAGATTTACTGATTGGTGGAGGTGATGGTCCCGGCGGGGGAGGGGTCATTCCGCTGACCCCGCGTCAGCCTCTGCAGCCCGGTCAGCAGGCTGTGTCTTAGCAGGAATCGTTTGTGAAGAAGGTAGAGGGTGGTGCATCCAGATTTTATGGCTGGATGCGCCACCCTTTTGCACACATCATCAAGGGCTCGGAGTTAAATAATATTTGCCTGAAGGTTAAATAATAATTCTATACTCTTCCAAAAATTTCGCGGAATATAAGGGTAAAAACGGGTATTGAGTTAAATAATGGTTTGCGGGCTGTTAAATAATGCAGTCCTTGTCGGTAGTATAGAAGGTATGGAGCCTATTCGTATTCCCCACATCAGTTTTACCTCTGATCTAGCTTCGACCATTATTGAGCTTGAACGAATTCGAACCACTTTGCAGGGGCAGGATCAAACGGATCTGCCACTCTACAGCGACCTGCAAAAGCTCTTTCAAAATCTCTCCAATATTATGTCGGCGCGCATCGAAGGAAATCGCACCACGATGCTGGATGCGCTCCAAGGTGTGCGTGATGGGCAGAGCTTTGATGATGGGGTGCGTGAAATCCTCAATCTTGAAAAAGCCAGTGCTTATATTGACGACGTTGTGACTGAAGATTTTGTCTTGACGGAAATGTTTATTCGAGAACTTCATGCGCTCGCAGTCGATGGGCTGGAGAGAGAAGGCGATGCTACCCCTGGAAGTTATCGAAGTTCCGAGGTGCGCATCGCGCAGTCTACGCACCAGCCTCCCGGACCGGAATCCGTACCCGCTGATATGCGCCAGCTTGTTGAGTTTATGAACAAACCCATGAGCCCGCAGTATCACCTGCTGCAGGTTGCTATTAGCCACCACAGGTTCGTGTGGATTCATCCTTTCGGGAATGGAAACGGTCGTGTGTCACGGCTCATAACCTATGCGATGCTCGTTAAGCTCGGCTTTACCGCAACACATGGGTATCGAGCGTTGAACCCAACCGTTGTTTTTGGGTCGGATCGTCACGCCTACTATCGGCATTTGGAGACCGCCGATTCGTTACGCGATGATGATCTTGAATCGTGGTGCTTATATGTTTTGCGGGGAATCGAATCCGATGTGAAGAACATTCTTGAATTATCGTCTACCGGTTTTGTGTTGAATGAGCTTTACGGTCCGGTACTCGAAAAGGCTTATCAAAATGCTGTTCTGACAAGTCGTGATGTCGCGGTGCTTCTTCGTATTGCTGAGATGGGTCGGGCTCATGCTAAAGATGTTGAAGACCTTGTGCCTGGGTCTGCAGCGGTTCGCAGTAAATACCTGAAGAAACTAGTTGATCGTGATTTGCTGTATCGACCCGAGGGGACTCGTCAATACAGTGTACGGGTGCAGGGAAACGATCTGACGATCTATGTGGTGAGGCAACTTGACGAACTCGGGATGCTCCCGCAGATTTTACGTGATGGTATGTAAGATCCTCCGGTAACAGAGTAAATACTGTGTGACCTTGGGTTAAATAATGATTCTGTGACCTTCCAAAAAATCCCTGGAATATAAGGGTAAAAGCGGGTATTGGGTTAAATAATGGTTTGCGAGCTGTTAAATAATGGGTGCTAGAAGGTGTTCGTAGAAGGGTACCTGCGTCTGGTTCCTGTGACCGTCAGAAGCGTGTCTTCGGTGGCGAAGACCTGAGGCGGGGTATATTTGATCTTGTAACTTCCCTCATAGTCACCGATAAGGACTTTTAATGCGTAGACTTTCTGTATTTTCTTTGGGCACTACTCTGGTTTTTGCCCTGGGTGCGTGTTCATCAGGAACCGCATCTTCATCCAATAATTCCTCGCCCCAAAGCTCGCATGCTGCGGCATCATCCTCCGGCTCGAACGCATCGTCTGCTGGGCAGCAGATTGAAGTATCTGAACTCTTGGAGCACCCGGAAAAGGCACGGGGCCTTGATTTTATGCGGGACGTTAAGTTTCCAATCACCTGCCCGAGCCACGAATCCGGTAAAAATCCAGACCTTGAAGCACTCAAGAAAAAGGGCATCAGCGAAAAAGAGATAGCGCTGACTGACGATAACAAAGCAGGTAAGCCCCGCCCCAGATCCACCGAATCTGTGGACAGCAAAGATAAGAAATGGACCACTATCAACGAATCCGATGGGTCATGGATCTACGATAAGCGCGGCGATGAACATGGGGAAGTCAAAGCTGATGGAACCTGGACCATGAAAACAAAGAGCCACAGCGCAGAACTGCATGCTGACGGTTCCTGGCAGGAAATTACCGAAGCTAATTATGGGTATGGAACCCGACAGGAAACATACGTTAACGCGGACGGCACCTATCGGTATATTAAAGACCGGGAAGTAAAAGTTATGACCTGCTCTAACGGCTCATGGATTGAAATATTTCCCCAAGAGATACGGGTGCGAGACCGGGATAAAGAAATACTCACCGAGATCACTGATCGAGGAGAGATTCGGGATGAAGACTTCTCGGATGCCCAAACAGCCACACCATCCCGCGTTAACGGATATGGCTCTCCCGGCGGCGGCGGTGTTGTGCCGCTTCAGCCTCGTACAGTAGTACCAAGCGGTATTCGCCTCTAAATAATTCCTCATAATGTGGGTGACGTGGACTAATGCGCGTCACCCACTTTTGTGGACATCCTTGTACTGGCGGGTTAGGAATACTGTGTGCAGGCTGTGTGCGGGGCATGTATATTTTATGTTCTGCTCGAAAAGCAGCCGCTAAACCTACACAGGCGTTTAAATACCGCTACCCTTAACACTATGAGCAGCAAAGCAACCGAAATCGCTAAAAACCTGCCGACCCTCGAACATCCGGACGGCAGCCCCATTCGTGCCCTAGTGGTCGATGATGAGGAGATGCTCAAAGAACTCGTCAGTATGGGCCTGAAGATGATCGGGTGGGAGGTGCAGTCGGCTGGTGATGGACCCGCAGCCTTAGCTATTGCCCGCGATTGGCGCCCCGATGTGCTGGTGCTTGATATTATGATGCCCGGTTTCGACGGTCTGGAACTGTTGGACCGCATCCGGAAATTTTACCCCGAAGTGCCTTGCCTTTTCTTGACCGCGAAAGATTCGGTGGATAACCGCATCGAAGGGCTTGCCGCCGGTGCCGACGACTATGTGACCAAGCCGTTTTCGATGGAAGAGGTTATGATTCGCCTGCACCGACTGGTGCAGCGTTCGGGTGTTGCCGCTATTGACGATGCCGAACTCGTTGTGGGGGATTTGGTGCTCAACCAAGATACTCGCGAAGTTACACGTGGCGGTGAACCTATTGCTCTCACGGCAACCCAATTCGACCTGCTGCGGTATCTGATGGAGAATGCGAAGCGCGTGGTCTCTAAAAGCCAGATTTTGGATAATGTCTGGAATTACGATTTTGGTGGTCAGGCGAATATTGTGGAACTTTATATTTCATATCTGCGGAAGAAAATTGATGTGGGTCGTGAACCTATGATCCATACGGTACGCGGTGCTGGCTATGTAATTCGACCGGCAGTTTAAGCCCCTGATTGTGTAAAGCGCCTAGTCAAGGTTTATATATTCTTATATTCCGATTTAGTAATATATCCTGGAAGGGGTGAAGTCTGTGACCATTGTGGAAGCTCCCAGTGTTCCTGAGACACAGCCCCCACAGGGTAGTCGAAAAAAACGGGATAAAACCGCTATACGCCCAATGCCGCATCTGCGCAGGCGACTTATTCTTATCCTTGTTTCGGCTCTAGGAATCGCCTGTTTTATCACCAGCGTTTCAACCTATGCCACGCTACAGAACTCTTTGCGATCACAAATCGGCAGTACCCTCAAAGAAACTGCGAATCGCGCCGCCAATCCCAATAATTCTCCCAGCGGCCACGGTTTTGAGTGCCTCGATAAATCTAATCCGAAAAACCCTCTCTATACGCCGGGTCAGGGTGCCGGAACCATTAACCTTTGTGTTGATCATCAGGGTGGTTACAAATTCTCGGGGTATTTGAGTGCCGACGGCAGCATCAAGGAGCTCAGCGATAAAGACCGCGAGACTCTTAACTCTCTTCGGAACACCGTAAATCAAGAGAGTCAGCTTACCGAAGTGAACCTTGACGTTGGTAAATACATGGTGAAGGTTTCCTCACCGGGGCCTTCTTCGGACGCGCTTATCACCGGGGTGCCGCTGGGGGCAATGTATCAGACCCTTACCATGCTCTCTATCACAATGGGTATTGGATCGGTTGCCGTGATGATCGGTACCGGATTTTTGGGTTCGTTCATAATTCGCAGAACGATGAAGCCCCTAGAGCGTGTCTCTGGTGTGGCGACCGAGGTGGCGCGCCTCAATCTGGAATCTGACACTATTGCCCCCGAAGTGCGTGTGACCCCCAAGGATGCGAATCCCCGCACCGAAGTGGGGTCTGTGGGGTATGCGCTCAATCAACTTCTTGATAACGTGAGTTCGGCTCTTGACGTGCGTGAACGTACCGAAAAGCAGATACGTGCCTTCATTGCGGATGCATCCCACGAGTTGCGCACCCCACTGGCCGCCATTAAGGGCTACTCCGATATGCTGCGGTGGACGGAACCTCTCGCAGACGGCGGGCAGTCCTCGCTTGCACGCATCGATTCGCAGACCGAACGAATGTCGCGTCTCGTGGAAGATCTGCTGTTGCTGGCGCGCTTGGACGAAGGGCGTGAACCGAAATTTGAGAACATCGACCTAACCGAGCTGCTTGTCGAGAGCGTTTCGGATATGCAGGCGGCGGCACGCGACCATATCTGGCGCATGGATGTGCCGGATGAACCGGTTGAGATGATCGCGGACCGCTCGCAGATTCAGCAGGTTATTTTGAATCTACTCTCTAATGCGCGCAAACATACGGACGAGGGTACGACCGTTATTGCCGGGCTGCGGGTATCTGCGGATCGGCGTGAAGCGCTTATGACCATTGTGGATAACGGTCCCGGAATTGACCCAGAGTTTGCGCCCAAGATTTTTGACCGATTCGCGCGGGCAGACAAGGCGCGTTCGGGCTCTGACGGGACGACCGGCCTCGGGTTGGCAATCGTGCAGGCGATCGTGCAGGCACACGGCGGGCTGATTTCTGTGCGAAGCCGTCCCGGACGAACCGAATTTTCGGTACGTCTTCCGCTTATGCGGCAGGGGGTTTCGGTCTCATAGACCGCTTGGCTCGGGGATTTCTGGCGAGCAGAGACTTTTTAAACAATATGCACTGAGTGCAGAAATATGGTTGAGCTCACACAAAAAATAGTTGCACTTGGTGCAATATTGCACTTAGTGTAATAACTGTGTGTATTGCCCAAAAGATTGTAGATAAACGCTCCGCGCGTAAAGCCGAGAACCGCATCGCCATTATGGATGCGGCAGAAAAACTTGTGCTTGCAGGCGGTCTTAAGGCGCTCACGGCGGATGCGCTCGCCAAAGAATCCGGTGTATCCAGGCGCACCATCTTCAACCATTTTTCTTCGGTTGAAGCCGCCGTCGTTGAACGCCTGAACGATTACCTGCGCCGTATTTTTGAGGTTATCCCCGACTTTTGCACCCCCAGAGGAGCGCATCCCGAGCGGGATATGCTCAACGGCGTGCGTGCAGCATTCACCACCGAACGCCTTGCCGAGCACGTAGAACCCCACGCTCGGCTGCTGTTCGCCCTTCACGACTACGCTCTCGATAATAAGTTCAATGAGTACAGCTCAACCTCCTATTTGAACTCCATTGAGATGGTCATTGACAAGCTATGGCAGGAGCGGCAGGACATACCGCGGATGCGCATCGCAATCTTCGGGAACCTCATTGCTTCCGCTATCTGCGAGGGAATCGCGACCTCCTTCTACGACGCCGAAGGTAACCCACAGCCGCCCGAAAATGCCGAAAAAATGCGGGAAAACATAGAACACTGCCTCGACTACGTCGAAGAGCTAATCGACGGCAAATACACATAGGCGCGGTAAATACGCACACCATACTCAACCGATACAGAGACATTTGAGGAGAACCATAGTGGCTAAGTGGCTATATTCCATAGGTAGCTTTGCCGCACGCAGGGCGTGGGCGGTTATTGCTATCTGGGTGCTTGTTATTGCCGGTGTTGCCGGTAGCTATAGCGCATTCCACGGGCAGCTGAAGACCACCTTCACGATGCCCGGAACCGAAACCCAGCGTCTTACCGACGAACTCTCTGCTCGGTATCCCGATGCTAACCGCGGTAACGGGCAGATTGTTGTAAAGACAGATAACGGATCCGCAATCACCGAGGAACAGAAACAGGCCTTCATAACCACGCTGAACAGCCTCAAGGATGAGAACTCGGCTGTTGACGCCGTCAGCGATCCTTTTGCCACCGAACAGCAGATAGCCGACGGTAAAAAACAGCTTGACGAGAGCAAACCTCAGCTAGATGCCGCACCGCAGCGCATTGAGGACGGCAAGAAACAGCTCGAAGAAGCCGGTAAACAGCTTAAAGACGGTAAAGAGCAGCTGGATGCTGCACAAAAACAACTTGACGAAGCCCGCGAACAAGCCAAGGCGGCCGGTGCTCTAGAGTCTATGCGTGAACAGCTCGGCTCCCAACAGGGGCAGTTGGACGGGCAACGCGCCAAGTTGGAAGAGTCTCAGAAAGAATATGACGCTAAGTCTGCTGAACTTGCCGACGCTGAGAAAAAACTCCCCGAACAGCAGTCGGAATACGCCCGCAAATCTGCGCTTTTGGAGCTGACAAGCGACTACCGAACGGTCTCTGAAGATAACTCGACCGCAATCGCCGGGGTTTTCTTCAAGACAAAGAGTGCAGAAACCCCTCAGGCTGATAAAGAAAAGCTCATGGAACACTTCAAGAGTGCCGATCTGAAGGGTTTGAAGGTCTATTTTGACCAGAATATCGCCGAATCTCCCAATGTGGGCATGGGTATTGGCGAGGTTATCGGTATTGTGGTGGCACTCATTACGCTTATCGTTATGCTCGGTACTCTTATTGCCGCCGGGCTGCCTATCATCATGGCGCTTGTGGGCGTGGTGATAGGTATTCTGGGAACCCTGTCGTTCTCATCCCTCATCGATATGAGCTCAACCACCTATATGCTGGGCATGATGCTTGGTCTTGCGGTGGGCATCGACTACTCACTGTTCATTCTCAACAGGCACCGGTCTAACCTGATGGACGGCATGCCGCTGCGAAAATCTATCGCGGTCGCTAACGGCACCAGCGGTAATGCGGTTCTCTTCGCCGGAACAACTGTGATTATCGCTTTGCTCGCTCTGAACGTGACAGGTATTCCCTTCCTGGGATACATGGGCGATGCGGCGGCACTGTGCGTCTTCGTGGCCGTGTTGATTTCGGTAACCCTGACCCCCGCTATGCTCTCGCTGATCGGCCGTAAGGTCATGTCGAAGAAAACGTGGGCATCTATCGATACTCCCGAGAAGATCGCCGCGCATCACGCCGAGCAGGAAAAACGTGAGGCTACCCCGCACGGTTGGCTGAAAATTGTGCTCGCCAAGCCTGTGGTGACCATCCTGCTCTGCGTGGTGGCGTTGGGTGCTATTGCCATTCCGATGGGTCAGATGCGCATGGGTCTTCCCTCGGCAGAAAGCTCGCAGGTGGAAAGCACCGAGTACCAGGCCTACCAAATTGTTAAAGACAAGTTTGGTGAAGGCATGAGCGGTCCTGTGGTTGCAGTGGCACACACCCCTGCAGGCATGAGCGATGCGCAGGCCGAGCAGGCACAGCTCGATATCGCCCATGCGGTTGAGGCGAAAGACCCCGACAACGTAAAAACCGTAGTTCCCATCGGACAAACTGATGATCACACCCTGCAGATTTTCCAGGTTATCCCCAAACACGGGCCTAGCTCGGTTGAAACCGTGAACCTGGTTGAGAAGCTGCGGCAGGTTGATGTTAACGTGCAGGGTACCGATGTGCGCCTGGGCGTGACCGGTCTGACCGGCGGCAACATCGACGTCTCCAATACGCTGGCGCAGAAACTGCCGCTGTATTTGGCGGTCGTCATGGGTCTGTCGTTTATCGTGCTGATTCTGGTGTTCCGTTCAATTCTGGTGCCGCTGGTTGCTTCGGTCGGGTTCCTCTTCTCGATTTTGGCCAGCTTTGGTGCCGTGGTTGCGGTCTACCAGATGGGCTTCATGGGTACCATCTTCGGGGTGCACGATCCCGGGCCGATCCTGGCGTTCCTGCCCACCCTGATGATTGGTATTCTCTTCGGCCTGGCGATGGACTATCAGGTGTTCCTGGTCTCCGGCATGCGCGAGGCATATGTTCATGGTAAGGATGCGAAAACCGCCGTCGTCGCCGGGTACAACCATGCGGTGCGTGTGGTGGTTGCCGCGATGATTATCATGATCTCGGTGTTCGGCGGGTTCATCTTCGCCGAATCCGCAATGATTCGCCCCATCGGCTTCGGCCTGGCCTTCGGCGTGCTGGTTGATGCTTTCGTGGTTCGCATGACTATCACCCCCGCGATTTTGACCCTGCTGGGCGATAAAGCATGGTGGATGCCGAAGTGGCTCGATAAGCTCGTTCCGAATATGGACGTGGAAGGCGCGACCCTTCTGGAAGAGCTGGACCACAAAGACTCGGATAAATCCGACGATGGTGATGAAGGGTCTAGCGAATCTGAAGCATCCGACGATTCTGAGGAAAAAGAAACCGAAGCACAGGAATCTGAAGCAGCACAGGAGTCCGCGGCGAAAAAAGTAGCCGAGGTCGAGATTCCCTGGGCGAAGAAGAAAACTGAATAACCGCTAATACCGCATACCGCGCGAGCAGGTCGTATTGTGCCGAGCAGGTAGGAAAATCCTACCTTGTCGGAGCAAAAAAGACCTGCTCGCGCCTTTTAGGTTATGAGCGGCAGGCTACACAAAACACGCTTATTAACGTCTTGGTACCTCCGTGGTCTAAGGTGAAAGTAGGGGATCGCCGCGAGAACACGAGTTCTCACCCCGAGCGCATCGAAGGGGCGCACCGTACGATGGCAGAAAGACGAACGCTCGCCGCATACTTGAACCGCATACCCGCGCCGCTGCTGGTTTTCTTAGGAGGAGGCATAGGCGCCTTCTGCCGCATCCACACACCCGGTGGCGTGCTTGCTGCGAACCTGATCGGTTCCTTCACCCTGGGGCTTCTGACCGCGCTGTGGGCATCGCGCGCCCGTATGCACGGCGAAGAAGCGGTGCGCCCGTTCCGCTTCCTGTTCGGCGCCGGCATGATGGGCGGGTATACCACCTACTCGTCCATCGCGGCGGTGACAGCGCAGGCGGTATTCATTCATTACACGGTGCACGGGTGGTACGTTCTGCTCAGCCTTGCCGTGCTCTTTATCGGCGGTCTAGCGGCCGCAGCATCAGGTCTTTTTACGGGCGGAAAAATCGCCGCCCGCTGTGAGGCCCGCCGTGCCAGTGCTCAAGAGGACTCATCATGTTCTCACTAACGGTCTTTCTGCTCGGCGGTTTAGGGGCAATGACCCGGTATTTTCTCGACGTCAAAATGTCGCCCCGTCTACGCACCGAACGCTCTATTATCAGCCCCGTATTCGTGATTAACCTGGTGGGGTCATTCCTCTACGGGCTGCTGATTATGCCGGTCGCCAACCCGAACGCGCTCGATATTCACTACGGCGCCTCCGGATCCGTCATTTTCTGGTGTACCGCCATCACCACCGGTCTGCTCGGTGGGTTCACCACCTTCTCCACCGCTATGGTCGAAGCGCTTACGGCACGCCGCGAAGGCAAACGAGCCAAATTCCTGATGCTCTGGCTCGTGCAGGTTATCGGGGCGGTTCTCGCGGCGCTCGCGGGCACGCTCTGCTTCGTCCTGTTGCTGGGGGACGATGTAGCCCCCATCATCCCCATCGATATTTTCTTCTAACCCGGCTAGGTAGGGTCTACAGGGTGCATCCGTGTGGGGTGCAGCACAGGTGAGGGGCGCATTCGGCGGCGTATGAAGCTCCGGTTCTTGGATGTTGCCCCAATAGCTTTACACTGGTGGTAGGCGAGTTTTTACCACTCACGGCTTGCCTATGACGCTGTACATTATTGACGAGGAATGTGGATGAGGAAACTACTATCGGAGCAGATGGGGACGGTTAGTCTTGAAATCATCTGCGCTACCCTCGCTCTTTTTGCCCTCGGTTTTCTTCTGATGAGAACGCGCGCTCGCCGCGCGGGATCGTCGCTGACAGCCCGGCACTATATCATCACCGGCATATTTTCACTATTCTTGGCGGTGGTTTTGGTTCTGACCCTCACCCCCATCGGGGTGGATGATGGAAAATGCCACTCAGAGCTATACTATCCACGCCTCTATGCTGGCTGGAGCTGGATTCAAGCATTCCAGATGCTGCAAACCCCGGGAACCGGCGGCGCGACCTCGCGGGCATTCGCCCAACTCTTCTTTAACATCGGCCTGTTTATTCCTATAGGGCTGTTTACTGCCGGATGCCTGCGCTGGGGTCTGCGTGCCTCAGCCTTGGCAGGTTTCGGGCTGTCTCTCTTCATCGAACTGAGCCAGCTGAGCGGCAACTGGGGCTTGGTGCCCTGCGCATACCGCACTTTCGACGTGGACGATATTATCAACAACACCGCCGGCGCCTTGATCGGTGCGCTCCTTGTGCTTGTGTGGCGTCGGATCCGCCGTCGGATGCGCTACCGCCACCTGCCGGATCATATCGGGTAAGGGTACATCGAGAATCTGGGAGTGAAAAGTTGCAGCGGGAACGTGTCCTTCTGACTCGTTACCTCGACAGCTTCGGAACGTTATTAGGTGCCTTGCACGCTCGGAATAACGTCCCTCAGCGACTGCAACTTTTCGCTCCCGAATTTAGTCTAAGCCTACTGCTGATAGGTTCGCTTCTCGATAATCGGGATGGAACCGGTAGCGGTGTAGGTCGCCGCAGCCCTCGCCGCCGTCGCTTGGGTATCTTCGCCTTGGGGAATCACCTCGGCGCTGGGTGCGCGGTACAGGTGGCTATTTGCCCAATACGCGAACCCTAAAAGCGCGATGGCGCATGCCGACGAGATGACAACCCAGAGAGTGAACTCACTCTCGTAATAGAGTTTGAAGAATGCTCCTCCCATAAAACCGCCCACAAGCGGGGCAAAGACGGGAACCCACGAATAGAACCAGCGTGAGGTTCCTTTATTGTGAATGGGCAGCAGAGCGTGCATGATGCGCGGCCCCAGATCGCGCGCTGGGTTTAGGGCGTAACCGGTCTGCCCGCCTAGCCCGACCACGAGCACAGCCACCATGAAGCCGAAGGCGAGGGGTTTGAGCACATCGTTGAGGTTCAGGGAGAGTTCCACGCCGCCGGTGGTAATCGTGGGCTTGAAGTTCACGCCGGTGTACAGCGCCGAGAAGACGAGCATGAACGTGCCAATAATTTCAGAAAGCGCGTTCGTGAAGTAGTTGTGAATGGCGGGAACTGTGGAGAACACGCCGAGCTTAATTTTCTGATCGGCGGTGGCCTTCCAATGCGGCAGGTAGTTCAGGTACACCAGCCCTGCGCCTGCCATGGCTCCAAGAAGCTGGGCGATCACATACCCGGGAACCTTAGCCCAATCAAATTCGCCAAAAGCCGCCAACCCTACCGAGACCGCGGGGTTCAGGTGCCCGCCGGAATACGGGTGTGAGGCGTAGACACCGAAGGCTACGGCAAAACCCCAGCCGAAGGCGATAGTGAAGAAGTTGTCGCCGTGCCCTTTGGAGCGTCGCAGCTCGACGGTGGCGATGGCGCCGCATCCGATAGTGCACATGATG
This sequence comes from Rothia sp. HMSC08A08, assembly GCF_001808385.1. Taxonomy (NCBI): domain Bacteria; kingdom Bacillati; phylum Actinomycetota; class Actinomycetes; order Micrococcales; family Micrococcaceae; genus Rothia; species Rothia sp. HMSC08A08. Next base: position 12,659 of record NZ_KV793068.1, on the reverse strand, counting down.
AGTGTACCTAGGAATTCGGCGAGGTAGGGGCTAATGGTGTGCACGGAACCCTCCGCTTGTGTTTATGTTGGAATATTTGGTTTTATATGTGTGTCTATAAGACGTGATGAAGCTCGAAATAGCAATACTTTGGGATAAAGTAACCCAAAGACATAAGCGGTATCCGTGGGTTTGTGTGGAAAAGTGGGGTGTACATCACGTGTGATAGTCCAGGGTTTGGAGGCGCATCCCGCGTGTTTAAGCGGCACGGATGTTGATGCGGTTTTTGCTTGCCGATGCGGTGCTGGCTATAAGGGGTGGCTTAACCCGAGCATCAGGGGAAACTTGCTTGAGGGCGCCCGGGGCAGTTCATTACGGTGGCGTTGAAGGAGTATATGCAGATTGGAGTATTTACCATGAGTCAGCGACTTCCGGCAGAAGAACTACAGGGCATTCCCGGTGGTACTCTCATCACCGAAACCCCCGAAGAAGGACGGCAGTTGGCGATGCTCATCGCACGGCACACCATCCACCAGATTCAACCTAACCCGGATGCTCTCAAAGCGGGACGCCCGGAATACGCGGTAGACCCGGACTCACTGACCGCAGCCGCCCAGGTGGTAGCCATCGAGTTCCAGACCATCGCAGCGGCCAACAACTACTGGCGGTAACCCTCACCTGGATTCCAATTGCTAACCGTTACTTGGGGGGGGCAGATGAGGATGCTGACATGACGGAAGCTCACGTTTCGTAGGATATTGCGCAATAACTCGCCGGATAGAAAGTCTGCGTGAGGCACACTCACCTAGGACGTTTTCATAAAATGATTGTTATAATTCATGTTATGAAAACGTCTGCACCCACGCTACTGCCCCTGCTGCGCAGCAACCTGCAAGGTGAGGTGACTGCGCTTCTTTTTCTGCATCCCGAACGGCAGTACACGGTTTCCGAAATTGCGGCTCTTACGAATGCATCGCAGGCTACCGTCTCGCGGGAACTAAGCCGACTTGAAAACGCGGGGCTATTAGAGTCTCGTCAGGTTGGCAAGAGTCGCCTCGTCAATGCACTTGTGCATACCCCGGTGGGGCAAGCGTTGCAGCAGCTTATGTATGTTACCTACGGTCCCGTCCCGGCGCTTCGTGAGGCTTTAGCACAGGTTCCGCGTCTTGAAGCTGCGGCAATTTACGGTTCATGGGCTAAGCGCCGCAGTGGAGAGCCCGGTAAAGTTCCCCACGACCTTGATGTGCTCGCTATCGGCACCCCATCACGGCACGCTCTTTACGAAGCTATTGATGATGTTGAGCAGCGTCTTGGCTTAGAAATCAACGTCAAAAAGCTCTCTCGTGAAGGCTGGAATTCAGATGATCCTTTCGTAAAAACCGTGCGTTCGCGCCCCATAACCCCGCTTTTCGGCGATTTAGGAGATAACGATGCCTGAAAGGCCGAAACCGGCTAAACCATAACGGGGCACTATGCATCCGGCGAGGTATTGTGCATTTCGCAGGTTATTAAGTCGCCGCATGCGCAGTAACTCGCCGGATAAAAAAGTGGGGGAGGATCCTACTGCGAGGCCCACCGCAGGATTGCCTCAAAGAAGCGCTCGCATTCGCGAAGCTGTTCCAGCTCAATCCATTCATTGGCGGAGTGCGCTTGGGCGATATCGCCGGGGCCGCATACCACGCTCTCAATACCCGCGCGCTGGAACTGCCCCGCCTCCGTACCGTAGGTGACTTTTTCGGGGGCCTCGCTCGTGCCTAAAAGCTCGTTCATGAGGGCTATGATGGGGGCGTCGTCTGCCGTTCCCAGGCCGGGCACGGCGGCAAGAAGCTCATGTTTGATCTGAACACGCTCCTGCAAAACCCCCGAATGCGCACCGGAAAGCTCCTCCGCCTTCTGAGCACGCGCCTTCAGATTCGGCAGGATCTTGTCGAAAAGCTCATCCTCAATCAACTCCACCACAGACTCGGTGGTCATTGAGGGGAGCGTACGCAGATCATATTCAAGCTCAGCGTATTCGGCCACAATATTGTATTGCAGCCCCCCGCGCACAAAATTCACGCCGCCGGTCGCATAGGGAACCATGAATGCATCGTCAAAAGGCCCCTCAGACTGCCATGTGTCGGCAAGACGAGAGAAGAAAGTAATGAACTCGCCAGCGGCATTGACCGCGCTCACGCCGTGCGGCGCCAACGATGCGTGCTTCGCCGTGCCGGTGATCTCCACGCGACCACGATGCGCCCCCTTGTGCGCAGAAATTACGCGCATACTTGACGGCTCACCCACGATCGCGAACTGAGGTCTGATATTGCGGTTCACAACATCTTTAAGCATGGTGGGGGCACCCACGCACCCGATTTCCTCGTCGTAGGAGAACGCGAAATGCAGCGGAACCCTCAGCTGCGCCCGCGCGACCTGCGGCAAAAGCCACAGTGCCACGCCCAGGAAGCCTTTCATATCGCATACGCCACGCCCGTAGGCGCGCGAACCCTCAACCCGCAGCGTGAACGGATCGGAATCCCAGGTTTGCCCCTCGACCGGGACCACATCGGTGTGACCGGAAATCACGATGCCGCCCTCGGTTGAGCCATCAGCTGCGGGCACGGTAACCCACAGGTTCGCGCGGGTCTGATCCGCGTTGTAGGTGCGCTGACCGGTGTACCCGTAGCGCGCGAATTCCGCCTCAATAAGCTCGATAACGCCCAGATTCGAGGTGCCCGAGATGCTGGGAATAGCAACTAGGCGGCGCATCCACTCCAAGGATTGAGGCTCTATAGGGATGTCGGATGCTGTGCCGCCGGCGTGCGCTGCGCTCTGGGCGGGGTCCTCGGTGCTCACGGATTCTCCTTCGATGCTGTGGCTCTGTGTGGGGTTATGTGGCTTACGTTCTCTTTAATACCTTAGCGCGTCTGCCGCCTCTATGGACCTGTGAATTGGCTTTCATGCATAGTAAAAGGCTTTTGGGAGTGAATTAAAGCGGGTTTTTTAACGCTCTAATTCACTCCCAAAAGCCTTGATGCAGCCATATGATGCGGTCGGCAGCTGTCTAGATAGCGTAGTCTACGTTGGAATGCTTGCCGAGCGCATGGAAAGAACGCGAATGATAAACCAGGGGAGTGCCGCCCAAATCGTGACGAATAAATTCCTCGACCCTGGCGGTGAATACGAGAGCGGGGCCAGCCTCCACACGGCTGAGCGGGGTGGCACGCAGCACGCGCCGCACCCCATGCACGAGCGGCTCGCCGCTGGAGAGGAACTCCCATGAAGACTTATCCGCAAAACGGGGGTAGCCGTGGGTGGCAAAATTCTTGGCGAGCTGCACATTCTCGGCGTCGAGCATATGGATGAGGAATGAGGGAGCGGCCGCGATCTTACCGGCAGATCCGCTGTCTGCCTTGAGGGAAAACGCTACAATCGCGGGTTCAGCGGCGACCGAGGTGAGTGAGGATGCGGTAAAACCCGCGGGCTCGCCAGCATCATCGGTAGCGGTAATAACAGCAACTCCGGCAGGATGATGTCCGAATGCTTGCTTGAAAAGCTCTGATGTTTCTGATTCTAGAGGCTCAGCCATAGTTAAGACCTTTCTCATACTGCATCGCCAGTGAATGTGGGGCAAACTATCTTTAGAGTAAAACGCCGCCGCCCCCAGCACACGTTTATTGCTCAATATTTCTCTGACAGGGCTTTTATGACGGGCACCAAGCAACATTACGTAATAAAACCCAGAACTTCGGGTGGTTCCTGTGCCTAAACCTTTTCATTCGTAACACACCGGTTGTGCACTCAAGCGCTTTAATACCCCGTCTCGTTCCGCCAAAAACAGCCTGCAGAAGCCTAAAATTTTGTGATTAGCCCGATAGATACGCCGGAAGAAATTGTTCTGAGCAGTATTACCACTAGAATTGAGAAAGATGCGAATGGCAGAAGCTGGAGCTATATAAAAAGCATCAAATATCACCGAAATACACCGATGGGGAAGAATATATGACTTGGTTTAGTCTAATCCCGGCAACACTATTCGCTGTTGCCTGCGTATTTGTGCCTGGCTATGCGGTGGGTTGGGCTTTGAAAGTACCTCAACGTTTTCGCGTTGGACTTGCTCCGCTTCTTTCTATAGCGGTGATTAGCCTTGCCGCAATTGTGACGGGCAAAGTTGGTATACATTGGGGTGTAATCCCTCTCCTCGTCTTTATGGTTGTTCTGGTGGGCATCTTATGGGGAGCATATTATTTACTTGGAAAGCGATTAGAAGTTCCGCAACCCTTCCCCCTCAAAGGTGTATCTTTAGGCTGGCCCTTAGCAGGGGCTATAGTAGGCGGAGCTCTGTTGTCACACACTACCCGAGATATGGTGTATGGTCCGGAGGCATTTTCCCAGAGCCTTGACAACTCATTCCATCTTAATGCTATTCAATGGATTGAGGATCATGGCGATGCTTCAAGTCTGACGCTTGGTGCTTTAGCCGATACTCATCATTCTCCTGTTTTCTACCCAGCTGGGTGGCATGATCTTGTATACCTGGTGTACAGCAGCTGTGGGGTAAGTATTCCAACAGCAACTATTGTGACTATCTTGGTTACGGTTGGGTTTATCTGGAGCTTTTCTTTTATCGCACTTGCTTTAAGCATTCCGAAAGTATCGCGGCTTCAGGCATTAGCAATTCCGGCTGTTACGTGTGGTTTTTTCGCGTATCCTGGGTTATTGCTGCGCTGGGGAGTTCTTTATCCAAACCTTATTGGGTATGCGGTTATGCCTGCTGCAATTGCCCTCATAATTTTGACCGTGCGCGCTGTTGTTAAAGGTCGGTATCAGAGGCTCTGGACTTTAATTCCTACACTACTCTTAGGTTTGATAGGTTGTGCCTTGGCGCATCCAAACGCTCTTGTGAGTGTTGCTGTGTTCGTGATTCCTTTCTTGCTTGCCATGATTGGAAAGGTTGTGCGTACCTACCGCAAATCCCGACAAACAGCTATTGCAGGCGGAATAATACTTGCAGCTTTAGCTACTTGTGTAGCAGTTTGGTATATGATTCGCCCCGGCGAGTTCGCTAGTAATACGTGGACTTCCGTGATGTCTGAGGGTGAGGCAGTTTATCAGTTCTTATTCTTTGGACTGGAGAATGCAAACCAGTTAGGCGATAAGTTTGAGCCTAGCTACATTATGGCGTTTTTGACCCTCTGGGGGGCAGGATATCTTATCTATAAACGCAGGAATTTATGGATTATCACAAGTTGGATACTTGTAGGGTATTTATGGGTAATTTCTGCAAGCGTTGAACGAGGCCCATTCCGTATGCTCATGGTTAGCCCGTGGTATACCGATCACTTCCGGTTGGCGACTCTTGTAGTCCTTCCAGGTGTCATCCTTTCAGGTATAGGCCTTGGCGCTATTGTTCAGAGTGTACTTAAATTTGTTTTGGCTCGTTTGCCTCGTGTGAACGATACACGTTATCCACAGGTATTACTTGTTGCGAGCGCCGTGATTGTGTTGGTAGCGGCAGGTTTTACTTCACGCACTCAGGCGGTACATGACGCCACACTTGCGGTATCAAAGGAATACCGGATAGAGCCTTCGTCAGTCATAGTGTCCTCTGATGAAATGAACGTTATTGAGCATATTCCAGACTACGTGCCTCAAGGGGATATTATTGCTAATAACCCGTGGGATGGCAGCCCATATATATATTCGCTGGTGCATCGTAACTTGACGGGATACCATTTCGATTTCAAGACAGACGAAAAGTATCGCCCAATCTATAAGCACCTGAAAGATGCTAAAACTGATCCTGAAGTCTGCAAAGTGGTTAATGAAAATAACGTGCACTGGTACGTCCACTTCAAGAACCCGCTAAATTTCGGTCCAGATGCTCAGAATCTTTACGATGGTATGTCTGATGCCGTTGAAAATGGTGTTCTTACTCCTGTGTATACATCAGGTGAGATGGGGCTATATCGTATCTCTGCATGCGACTCCTGAGCATCTTCATGAGGGTTTGTGCTTGAAGGTAACTCATGCGTGTGGGTAAGAATCTCAATAAGTGGTAAAAAGCGTATGGTTCTGACTGATAGACTGAGTACAGTCATAACACGTGTATTCCAGTATCACCGAGAGGAATCCCCTACGCATGAGTTCAGAGAGTCCGCAGCCGACGCCGCGCACACTCGTTATTATGCCTGCGTGGAATGAGGAAGAGGTTATCGGTAACACTATCACTGAGCTCTTACAGAGGGTTCCCGAGGTAGATCTGGTTGTGGTGAACGACGGTTCCACGGATCATACCTCAGAAATCGCGCGCAGAGCCGGTGCTTTTGTGATCGATCTGCCCTACAACATGGGGGTAGGGGCGGCAATGCGCACCGGGTATAAATATGCTCGCCGCGCCGACTACGATTATGCGATGCAGGTGGATTCCGACGGTCAGCATGATCCTGCGTGCATTCCAGATTTGATTGCGCACGCGCAGGACTGCGATATTGTTATTGGCTCCCGATTTGCGGGCTCGGGCGACTACAATGTATCTGGCCCTCGAAAATGGGCGATGAACCTGCTTTCACACCTTTTCACCCGCGCTGCGAAAACCCCTTTCACCGATGTGACGAGCGGCTTCAAAATCGCCAACCGCAGAGGTATCAGGTTCTACTGTAAATTCCTGCCCGCCGAGTATTTAGGCGATACCATCGACGTTACCGCTATGGCTATTCGACAGGGTCTGCGTGTGAAGCAGACCCCCGTGAGAATGCGCGAGCGTCAAGGCGGAACCCCTTCCTCCGGTCCGGTGAAATCGGCGGTTTATCTTGTTCGTTCACTTTTTGCCTACTGGATTTCGATGAACCGTAAAAAGACTGATAGGAAGGATCAGCATGAGCGCTAGTATATTCTTCCTTATCGTTGCGCTGTGTATTTGTACGCTCGTTATTATTCAGGTGCGCAACCTGAAGATGAAAGAAAAATACGCGGCTCTGTGGCTGGGCATCGGTGCCGCCATTATTGTGCTGGGAATATTCCCCGGACTGCTGGACGGTATTACCGAATTTGTGGGTTTAGCGCTGCCGGTTAACCTGCTTTTCCTGCTCTCTATCGTGCTGTTGATGTCCGTATGCCTGCACCTCACCTTAGAGGTCTCCAGGCTTTCGGAGAAGACGCGCATCCTTGCCGAAGAAGTGGCTATCTTGCGGGCGCTTCACGAGCAGCCCGGTGGTGCGCCAGCGCATCGCACCCCGCAAGATCCCGATCAAGACCCCCAAGACTCAACCTCTGGAGCTGAACACGATGACCGTTGATATCCTCTTCCCCTACTACGGCGATGTTTCAATGATGAAACAGGCTGTGCTTTCTATCGTGCGGCAGACCAACCCCGACTGGCGCCTGATTGTAGTGGATGACGGCTACCCGGACGAGTCTATTCCCGGCTGGTTTGCCTCGCTGAACGATGAGCGCATCACCTATATGCGCAATGAAACGAACCTGGGCGCAAACGCCAACTACCGTAAGTGTCTGACCTTCGTAGAGAACGACCTCGTAACCGTTATGGGTGCGGATGACGTGATGCTCCCCAACTATGTGCAGTGGCTGGTAGACTCTGCCGCCGCCCACCCAGAAGCTAGTATTTTCCAGCCCGGTGTGGTGGTTATTGACGAGAATAATGCGCTGTCTAATACCCTTGTGGAGCGCACGAAAGAACACTACCGTCCTGCGGCAGAGGCGGTTCTTCAGGGTGAAGAGCTCGCGGTTTCTCTGCTGCGCGGTGCCTGGTTCTATTTCCCCTCGCTCGGTTGGCGTGCTGAGGCTATTGTCGATACCGGATTCCGTGAAGGTCTTAACGTTATCCAAGACATGGCGCTTATCCTCGACATTACGATGCGCGGCGGCGCCCTCTACTACGATCCGCAGGTAGCCTTCATGTACCGGCGTCACGGAGGCTCCGACTCGTCATGGCGCGCCCTAGAAGGCACCCGCTTTGAAGAGGAACGCGGCTACTACAAGACGATGGCCGCCGAGATGGACGAGCTCGGGTGGAAGAAGGCGGCGCGGGTGGCGCGCATCCGCTTCTCATCCCGTGCTCACGCGCTGACGCTGCTTCCGAAGGCGGCCATGGCGAAGAAATGGCAGGGCGTGAAAAACCTTGCCGTTCATGTGGTGAAGTAAGGTCCAATGGCTGGCGCGAAGAACACACCCCAGGATGACCCCGCCCCAGAGAACATAACCCCCAAGAATACGGATCAGCAGGGCACAGCCGGCGGGACTATCAGCCGGTATCAATCGATGGCGCTTTTAGCGTCCTCGGTGCTGACGGCGCTGGCGACTTTAGGCACTACCGTTATCGCCAATCATGCGCTCGGCGGTATCCAGATGAAAGAGTTTCTGCTGTTCTGGGGTGCGCTCTTCGCGGTAACCGGTATTATTACGGGCATTCAGCCGGAGGTAACCCGCGCGGTTGGCGCTGCGCGGCGTGATGGCGTATACCGGGTGCGCGTGGTATATGTTGCCGGTGCTTTCGGCCTGTTAGCGGGGCTTCTCGTGGTGCTCACCTCCCCGCTGTGGGCGCATGATCAAATTCCTACAAATACCCCGTGGGCGGTAGGATCCATTGCCGCAGGTGTAACCTTTTACGCATTGCAGGCGACCATGAGCGGTGCCAGTGCTGGGCGCGACAGCTGGTATCTCTTCGCCGGGATCGGCGCCCTAGAATCGGCGGGTCGTCTCGTGCTGATGATCGCCGCAGCATTCGCGGTTCCCACGCTCACGGGTCTGGAAGTCGCCACCGTAACCCCTATGGCGTTGTGGATACTTCTTGCCCTCTTTCTTCCCGGCGGGCGCAAAGCCTGGGCGGCACGCGCCGATATTGAGGTCAAACAGCTCAGCATGAACCTGATCTGGTCGTTCCTGTCCTCGGCATCCGCTGCTGTGATTATGATGGGCTTTCCCAATATTTTGGACGGCAGCGAGCCGAACCAGAGTGAACACACCAAACTCGTTATGGGTGCGCTCTTTTTGGCGATTTCTATTACGCGCTCGCCGATTATGATTCCCCTGCAGGCGTTTCAGGGGGTGGCTGTTTCGGCGTTCTTGAAGCAGCAGCATCGCCCGTTAGCGGCTTTTCTGAAGCCTGCTGTGGCGGTGCTGGGGCTTGGGGCTTTCGGCGCCGGTGCCGCATACCTGGTAGCTCCTATGCTTTTCAGGCTGATTTACCCGCCGGAAGCTAATCAGAATGATGCCTATGCCGAAGTTATCACCGGTACAGTCATGGCGGTATTGGTTTTTGCCTCCGCCGTGCTGGCGTTAATTTCCCTGTCGGGGAATATGGTGTTGGCGATTGGGCGCCATCGTGCGTATGTAACGGGGTGGGCAACCGCCGCCGTGGTAGTTATCGCGGTAGCGTTTTTAACTCCTCTTCCGGTGGTGGGGCGAGCCCTAGTTGCACTCTACACGGGCCCTATCTGCGGGTTCGTGGTGCATCTGGCGGCGATGAGGATTCACGCCCGTTCCGCGCAGGCGCTCAGTGAGGGCGAGGCTTTACGGGAAATGCTGGTTGAGAATACCGCACGAGGCGAAACCCACTAATACGTATAGAAAAGGGGCGGCTAAGATAAGCCGCCTGTGCTGAGCGTTCAGATCGCGTGGGTACAATCTGAATGCCTGACTCATAAAGTCTATTTAGTTACACACGTAGTAACTCAGAGTTATTAGATATGCCAACGGAATAAAGATTTTCAGCTTCAGAAAAATTCATCGTGTTGCGTTAACGCACTCTAGATAAACTTCTAATACGAGTTTTCTGAATGAAATTCATTAAGGTAGAATCCAGCGGCGTACCAGAGGAATGAGCCGCAACATCCACACAATCACGGCGGATAAAGCCCACACGAAGAGTGCATAGGGAACTTCCCACTGCACTTTAGTCAGAGAGAAGTTTACCGCCTGTAGAATTTGGATGATAAGAAGATGTACCAGATAAACCCCGAACGTGAGGGCCGCAAGGCGTTTTAGAATATTCTGCACCGTGGGCGATGCTTGACCAATACGTGAATACTTGCAGAACACCAAAACCGCGCTTGCCCATAAAATTGCTGGAACTGCAAGGTATCCGTGTACCAGAGGCACGAATGTTGGGCGATGCTCAATTAAATAAGCACTGCCGAAGATAAATCCTCCTAATCCCACGATGCCCAACAGATAAATAACGATGCGCCACGCACGGGAAAATTCGGTATTGGCAAGTGCATACCCAAGAAGACAGAACCCAAGATACCCGGTGATGGGTGCAACAAACTCGGGTAGGACGTGAGGGTAGATCAGGTGGATTGCCTGGGTGATAATCGGTAGAACAAGCCCGAGTGCCGCCATAAGCCAGAAGAATCCGGTGCGTGCCGTGGTAGTTTGTTCCGTCTGAGCACCACGTATGGCGTAAGAGAAAATCGGAAGCACTAGATAGACGCCGACTAAGGCCTCAAGGTACCAGAAGGTGGCTGCCTCGCTACTGGGAGCTACTAATGTTCGCAGAATTTCGTGAACTCCGGGAAACGGAGTAGAACCCGTCCACATATGAACGAAAAGATAGACCTGCGCCCATAAGATCATGGGAATCAGAATTTTGGTAAAACGCTTGCGATAGAACGTTCCTATAGACTCGCGGCAAGTAAAATCCAAGAGATTAATACCGGTCGCCATAAAGAATAGCGGAACTGCCGCAACCCCGAAGCCAGATAGGATATTTTCAACCCACCACGCCGAAGATGACGGATTATCCGGGGTAATAAAACGCACATGCAGGAGTACCACCCACATGATTGCCACCGAATTGATGAGGTCAAGGTACACACGGCGCTGTTTTGAGGATTTTGTTCCCTTAAGATGAAGGGAATTATCGCGTGTGGAGCCTACCATACCAACCCTTTGTGTTCTATGACTGTTGTTTATGCTTATAGATACATGACAGTACCAAAATTCATATTCTACATTTTATAAGTACGTTTTATATATATTCCGTATAAAACACGGTAGAGTTTTGGGGAAGTTTTAAGAAGTACTCCCGCTGCTCCAAAGACTCGATTGGTGCGAAGCACTGTAAGTGCTTGTGCATAGGTGAAGCCTTTGCGGCATTCACGTAGTGTCTCTCGTGCACTGTCACCGCCGACCACTAATGATTGCTGGGCGTTGTTAAGAAACGCAAGAACTCGTGCGACGGTTAGGGCTTTTTGCGCATCGGGTTCGCTGCGGCGCTCTCCGAGAGCTTCCTCAAAATATGCGATAAGGCGGTGTGTTTCTTCTACCGGGGTGATGCGACTCCACGTCAGACTGTCTGGAGTTACGGAGTAGTTGTAGAGAGGATCGTCTATCACTGATACGCTCTGTGCCGCCAAGTAGCACTTGAGGAGAGCACATTCGTCTTCGGCGCGCTCAATATCGGGGTAACGAACATCGTTGAAAAGAGAACGGCGAATGATTTTATCCCAAGCGTAGGGGGAAAGTTCGTCTTGCAGAAGCTCGTAAGCTGCTTGTTCACCGGTGCGTATACCCGGTGTACCCTTGAGGCGTTTAGTCTTGTGCCCCCGCGTATCTACCATGTTATGAGCACAATTCACCACGTCTGCACCGGTAAGCTCAGCCTGCTGATGTAACCGTTCCAAAAAGGTAGGTTCGAGGGCATCATCAGAATCGGGGAAAACTACCCATTCACCCCGTGCATGTTCGAGCCCCTGATTACGCATAGCAGAGAGGCCTTTATTTTCGGGGTTGTTGAAGATGTGGATGCGGGTGTCGGGGTTTTTCTTGTGGTAGTCGGTGATGATGTCGGCGGAGTTATCGGGGGATCCGTCGATCATGATGAGCAGTTCAAAGTTGGGGTCTGTTTGGTTTCGGACGGATTGTATGGCGTTGATGACGGTGTTGGCGGTGTTGTAGACCGGCATGATGATGCTGGTACGAGGGGTACGCATAAATCCTCCCTAGCTCGGTTCGCAATAAGGTTAAGACCGTACTTACGTCTGACATAAGCGCCGTAGAGCGCTCGGTACAGGCGTGGAGAGGTTTTTAGGAGAATACCTGCCGCCCCAAAGATCCGATTGGTGTGAAGCGCTGTGAGTGCTTGTGCACAGGTGAAGCCTTTGCGGCATGCGCGTAGTGTCTCTCGTGCACTGTCACCGCCGACCACTAATGATTGCTGGGCGTTGTTAAGAAACGCAAGAACTCGTGCGACGGTTAGGGCTTTTTGCGCATCGGGTTCGCTGCGGCGCTCTCCGAGAGCTTCCTCAAAATATGCGATAAGGCGGTGTGTTTCTTCTACCGGGGTGATGCGACTCCATGTCAGGCTGCCGGGGGCCACGGTGTACCGGTAAAGGGAATCGTCCAAGACGGTGACCGCATGTGCTTTTAAGAAACAGCTTAGAAGCAGACATTCGTCTTCGGCGCGGTGTATATTAGCGGGAAAGCGTACTCTCTCAAGGAGAGAAGCGCAAATCAGCTTATCCCACGGATAAGGACTGAGCTGATCTTGAAGAAGCTCATAGGCAGCCTGCTCACCGGTACGTATTCCAGGTTCGCCCTTAAGGCGCTTTGCCTGTTTCCCTACGGTATCGAGCATAGTATGAGCGCAGACGATAACGTCAGCGTTATCCGTTGCTCTGTGCATGCGTTCTAGAAACTGCGGCTCATATTCGTCGTCTGAGTCGATGAAGGTGATCCAG
>NZ_KV793067.1:0-10554 GCF_001808385.1 Rothia sp. HMSC08A08 | reverse complement strand
GGTTCATGAAAATGCTCTTATGGGTACTGCTTATTATGCTAGCGCTTATTCTGTACGCCACGATCCAGCTAAGAATCAGTGGTGTACCTCTAGACACGGGAGACTGGGTTAGCGTAGGGCTACTTATAGTCTTTACTCCTGGTGCTGTGTGGGGTTTGTGGGTGTGCAGGGTCTCGTACCGGGAAATCCTGCCCGAGAAACTCGTCCGGGTCACGAACCGGGGACGGAAACTTACACTGCACTACTGGCAGATTGACTCTAGTTATTTCACCCTATTAGGAGATGAAAACGGGCTTTTCGAGCTCACCGACACCACAGGGGTGGTGTATCGGTTTAAACCGCATGTAGAACCGTGCCGGTATGTGGGTTCTCAGGTGGCGTTCCGGCTGGATTATGGGTATTGGGCTGACCCGAATAATACTCAGGATGCTCAGGTTTTGGTGCGGTTTATGCAGGATAAGTATTGGGTGCAGCGTCTTTTAGAGGTGCCTGTGGTTTCGGGGTTAGCCCACGAGGGGTACGGGAAAGAGTATTGTCCTGTTGGTGGTCCTGAGTTCGGGCCCGAGTTCCGTAGTAGGCAGAGCGCCTCGGGAGATTTCACGTGGGCTAAAAACTTCGTCCTCACTTAACAGGCAGGGCGCATCTGCCGACGGACTGGTGGTGTATACCTATGATGCTGCCGGTCAGCTCACGGGTTCTCGTTTACCGGTGCCGGGTCTGTGCGTGTTGCCGGTTTGGATGTGATGGGTGCCCGCGTCTTTGATGCTGTCTCGAAGCGTTTTCTCTCGACGGACCCGTTGGCTCAGGTGCCGGGTACTGGTTTCTTCGCGGATGTATATGCGTTCTGTGGGAACAACCCGGTAGGACTGATGGACCCGTGGGGTCTGAAGCCGATGTCGCCGGATGAGTTCCAGAAATACTCGCAAGAACAATACGATAAGTTCTGGAAAGGTGTTCGCAACGTCGGAGAATGGGTATTAGCCGGTACCATGATAGTTGCTGGTGCGTTGCTGTCTGTGGCTTCGTTTGCTGGTCCAATAGGTATTTTAGCTGGTGGTTTGGGCGGTGCTCTTTTAGGGGCAGGGTCTGAGATGTTCATGCAGAAGCTTGAAGGAAGGGAAAACCTGGATTGGTCTGCGATTGGGCGTGAAGCCTTAATAGGTGGCGTTTCAGGTCTTGCTGGTGGTATCGCAGCGACCGGTATGAAAGCTATTGGTAAGGTGGAACGAGGCGTTAAAGCTGCCAACGTAGCAAGTAAAGGTAAAAAAGCAGCAGAAGCTGCGAGTAAGGGGGTAATTGCTGAGCAAAAGGCACAAAAGTTAAGTCCTATGAGGAAAGCACTTTCAAGTCAGTATTCACAAGATGTTGCTAAGGGCACTGTGTCTAACGGGGTAAGTACTGCCGAAACTTACCGTTATAACTCAATGGCAAGTGGAAACTTTGATCCCGTTGCATATCTTGGTGCTGGTTCTGCGGGCGCTGGGACTGGTTTTATGGTGTCAACATTTACTGGCGGCTTGAATCGTGGTATTACTGGCGTTGCTCCGAATATGGGTAGGGGCTCGCAAGCATTAGTTAAAGGGACTATTAATGCTGCTGGTGCTTATGGTACCGCTAATGCGAATCTTGGGTTAAGTGAGGCCCTGAAGCCCAAGGAAGCTCGTAAATCTGGTGAAGATATGTTGAAAGCATCAGGTCGCAGTAGCACGTCAGCCGAAATTAAAAGTGTAGCAAAAGATACCGCAGGTTATTTATTGAAGGGTCTAAAGAAATGATATTAAATATAGCTTTAGTCCTTGCTGTTACTCAAATGCTATCTTGTGTATTAATTATTAAGGGGCATAGAAATTGGAATTACTTATGCTATAAATTTCCATACCGTGGAACTAAAGACGGTTTTTCTGGTTTTATATCAAAGGTAGTTTTAGTGTTGTGTGGTATAATAACTTTGATAAGTATCTTGCTCGTTAAATATGATCCGAATTTTAAAAATGCTCCAGTTTGGTTTTTATTTTTGGTAAGCGGTGGTTGGTATATTAGTTTGGCGCTATATTTGGATCGCAAGAACTTCTACTTACAGACAACAACCGAAGGTATATCTTGGGGTAATTTATTGTCAATTTCTTATGATGCATCATACGAAGACATTACAAAGTTTTCATACGAGACACGGGGGATCTACGGTCTTACGTGGCTTGTAGTGAAAACTAATCATGGAAAAACCTTGCGTTTTGACCCTTTACTAACAGGTTCTGGTTCGTTGATTCCACAACTGGCATTTCGGGTTGAGAATGGTTATTGGGCAAAAAGTGCAGATCCAGAAGACCAACAACTGCTTCAGAACTTTATTGATAAGCCTGAGAAGGCTCGTGAACTTCTTATGAGTTGGTCCCCTTGTGTTATAGAACGGTGATATAGGTATTTAGCTATGGAATTGACAGATTTAATACGAGCCCTTATACCGGTTCTTCCTGTTGTCATTATATCATTGGCAGCTTCAGCAATACCTCGTTTTATTAGCACAAAACCTCCTGTTTTTGAGCTAAAGAAAGAGGTGATATTTCGGCTCCATTGGATATACAAAATTTCTGTAGTAGTCATTGATATTATTTTTTTGCTGGTCGCTGTATTCTTGATATGGGGATCGATAACATCAGGTCCTAGAGCGCTTGTTGCTCCCATGTTTTGGGTAATTATAGCTATCTTCTCTATTCTGTTCTTATATATTCACAAATCTTTCAGTGATGTGTATGTGCGCATAGACTCCCAAGGCATTACCGTGAGAAAATTTTATGGGCGTAGGAAGAATATACCCTATACAGATATTTCTGAGTACATTTTTAAACCACACAGCGATAAGCTCATCATTAAAGACTTTCGGGGCAGAAAAACTCTTATCCGCCCCTTAAAAACCTCTACGCAGTTATCCCTTTTTCACTTGGCTTTTCGCATGACTGAAGGGCGCTGGGCTCAACCGTATAGCACCGATGACCGGCGAAAACTTGAGGAATCTATCGAAACCAATAGTGGAGTACAGTATCTTCTCGACCATCCCCACGGCAAACTGTAGTAACCGGCAAACAGCACCCGCACTAGCAGGCAGAGTAAACTGAGAGTATGCGTATTAAGATTCTTGATCACCCGCTGGTGGCGCACAAGATTAGTGTGCTCCGCGATAAAAACACTCCCTCACCCACGTTCCGCCAGCTCGTCGATGAACTTGTTACCCTGCTCGCCTATGAGGCTACCCGTGAGATTCGGGTTGAGCAGCGCCCTATTGAAACCCCGGTGGCGCGCACGATGGGAACCGTTATCGCTAACCCGAAGCCTCTGGTCGTGCCGATTCTGCGCGCCGGGCTGGGCATGCTTGAAGGCATGACTCGTCTAGTGCCCACCGCCGAAGTCGGGTTTTTGGGCATGGCCCGTAACGAAGAGACCCTCGATATTGTCACGTACGCCGAGCGTCTGCCCGAAGATCTGACCGGCCGTCAGGTGTACCTGCTCGATCCTATGCTCGCTACCGGCGGCACCTTAATTGAGGCTATTAAATTCCTGCGCGAACGTGGCGCCGAATCCATCACCTGTGTCTGCCTGATTGCCGCTCCCGAAGGTATTGCGGCTCTCGAGAAGGGCGTTGAGGGTCTGCGGAATGTCGACCTGTTCCTTGCCGCTAAAGATGAGCGCCTGAACGAAAAGGCATATATAGTTCCTGGTTTGGGCGATGCAGGCGACCGCCTCTACGGGCTGGCGCAGTAGCGCATCCTCACGGGTCTGACGATTCTGCGCGGGCGGTCTTAGACGTCGGGCGCCGCAAACATGTGCTTTGGGACTTGACTCTGAGATTGCGCACGGAGCGTCGGTCCTTCAGGACCCCTTGATACTGCGGTGTGCACCCTTCATCACATGCATCTGCGAGTGCGGCGAAAAACACTAGTAGTGCACGAGTCGCTGGTACCCTTGGGAGCCTCCGCGCCAGAACGTGGAAATTGCACCCGGCTCGTATGCGGTCTGGGGCGCTGAGAGCGCGGCTTTTTGGGGTATCGGTTCCGAATCTCCATGTATAATATGAGGGAGAAACGGTGCTTGTCAGCGTCGTTTCCCGGCACTGAATCAAAGTTCACGAGGGCGTGAAGCTGCGAGCGGAACGTCGCAGATACCCCAAGTTGCTTGATTTATGAGTCAAATAATAGAAATATTGATAGCAAAGGAAACGCCGCCTTTACCGCGCGGTGTTTGAGCATTCCGCATCATGCAGAATCAAGGGACCCGTACGCAACAAATCTTGAGAGAAGGTTGAACAATGTCAGGTGCAGTACCTGGATACGTCCACATCTCCCAGCGTGGTCGTGCTGCAAAGCGTCAAGTGCCGCAGCAGAACCGCACACAAGGGTCCGCAGCTACTTTGCGCCCGATGACCTTCTCCTCCGGGGATCAGCAGGGCACCCAGAAGGCAGGAGCTCAGGAGAACGAGGCGCGCGGGTTTGTGCTGTATGTGGGGCTCAATGAAGAACTTGCCGCAGCCAACGGCACGTCGCTGGTGCGTATTGTGCAGGATTTGCGAACCTATGCACACCATCTGGCACCTGAGGCCGAATCCTATGCCGCCGTTGCTTTGGCTCCCGTTCATGCGGAGGGCAGCGATCTTGAGGTTGTGCGCAATGCGCTTGGCGACCCGACTGCCGTGTTCTACCAGGCGGAGCTGCACAAGCAGGCGCGTGAAGCCGAACAGCCCGCAACTCCCAGTTCCAATGGCGTTCTGATCGATTTGGCACGTCGTGAGGTGTTCCTTGATGGGGAACAGCTGATGCTCACCTTCAAAGAGTTTGAGCTTCTGGCGCATCTGGTTGAGAACTCCACCCGCACCGTGGGGCGCGATGAACTTTTGGAGTCGCTCTGGAGCGCCGGGGACGAGCATCCCCACGAACGCACCATTGACGTGCATATTCGGCGTCTGCGCTCGAAGTTGGGGCGTCTTTCGGGAACCGTGCGTACCGTGCGCGGTCAGGGGTACCGGTTCTTTGAGCATCCCGAAGTTGTGGTGTGGGCAGCCCCCGAATACTCCATCTAGTCTTTTTACGCTCGAAACCCCGCGTTCTTTCTTAAGAGCGTGGGGTTTTCACATGCCGTTTTTGTGGCGCGCGCTCACGCGGCAACCCGGCATATCAGGGTGTCTACGTTGTACTATGAAGGTATGGTTGAGAACTCACTCCGAGACATTAAGCGCCTGATTATCATGCGTCATGCTGAAGCCGACTGGGGTATGGATGATTTTGATCGCCCACTGACTAAACGCGGGCATCGGCAGGCTGCGGATGCGGGCTTCTGGCTCAAGCAGAAGGGCTATATTCCCGAACAGCTGATGTCTTCGGCGGCGCTGCGCACCCGGCAGACCACCACCTGGATTTCGGATGCGCTCGGTGAGCAGGCACCTACTCCGCACCTGGACGAGGGCTTGTACGAGGTTCCTGCATCCCGGGTGCTGGCGCGCATTAACGGGGTTTCTGAGAGTGTGCGCACGCTTATGGTGGTGTCGCACCTGCCTGCGGTACAAGATGTAACCTTACAGCTTGCGAGCCCCGACTCTGACTACAATTCCCTGATGGACGCTTCCTACGGCTTTTCGCCTTCGTCCGTGGCGGTCTTTGAGGTGCCGGGGGAGTGGGCGCTTCTTGACGGTGCGGATGCGCGCCTCATCGACTTTATGAGCTTCTAAATCCTATCCGCAGTCGGCACGTTGCGCCCTCGCCCTTTCTTCTGCTGAACCGCCACTTTTTCGACCGGGAGGGCAAGGTTAGCCAAGCGGAAACAAAGCTGCATCATAAGACAGACTGCAAAAACTTGATGCCCTACGCACCTAGGACGCAACGAACCCCCGCACCTTTTACGGTTCGGGGGTTCGTTCTTTGGCGGAGACGGGGGGATTTGAACCCCCGGTCGAGTTCAACCCCGACCCTTCATTAGCAGTGAAGTCCATTCGGCCGCTCTGGCACGTCTCCACGGTGCACAAAACGAGTGCATCCCTATAAGAATATCGGTAGTAAGCAGGCTGGTCAATTCGGAATTGCCGACCAAACTTCCCCCATGAGCGAAAAACAACGCGCTATAGTTAGAGTTATTGCCACGCCCATTCACGCAGGCTGAAAATGGTTCCCCAGATATTTCCTTACAGCAGGTAGACAGTGGGCAGGTCTAGTTGTCGCTTCTTGTCACCGAAAGGAATAGCTATGTCTGAGTATCCCGCGGGAGAGCAACCGTCTCAGTCGCAAAACCCCCATCAGGGTGAGGACGCCTACGAGAAAACTCGCCCTCTCTCTGACTCTCTGCCCGAATACACTAAGCTTTATCAGAACCAGCAGCAGCCCGCTCCTAGACAGCAAGACTATCAACAAACTGTTCCTCAGCAGTACTATCACCAGTCCGCCCCTCAACAGTATTACCAACAGCCTGCTCCTCAACACTACTATCAGCAGCCGGTATATGTGCAGCCCGTGCCCATGATGACGGTTGTCCCCAAAACCCCGCAGCAGATTGCCGGTGAGCAGGCGGCACAAACCTCTTTAGCGCTGGGCATTGTTGGTTTGGTGCTCGCTCTCTTCTGGGTTACGAGTGTGATTCCACTGGGTTTGGGGATCTGGGGCGCGGTTAAAGGTGCTCAGGCTTCACGTGTCGGAGTTCCCGCCGGAGGCGGCCTTGCCACCAGCTGGATTGCCCTGTCGCTGGGGGCGATTGAGACTCTGTTCTTCTTTATTCCGATGGTGGCGTTTGTGATAGCCGCTATAGCCAGCACTCGGTAGCAGCTGTGGGCTTACAGATGCAGCCCCGCGGAATCCCGATGTCGGGAGGACAGCGGGGCTTTATCGTGCATGATCTGGGCGCTTTAGCACGTACACGGTGTTGGTATGGATTTGTTAACACGGCATGTTGGAAAGCGTGTACTTATCTTTAACCCTGTACAGTAAATAAAGCCGATAATGAAATAGATCTTATGTCCAACGATAGGATCGTCTACCCCAAGAAGGATAGTGATGTCCGAAAACTATAACTTCCAGCCTCAGCAGAACACACAGGGCGGATACCCTCAGCAAGGTTACCAGCAGCCGTACCCGCCGACAATTGATCCTGAAGCAATCAAAGCAGAGAAAAACGCAAAAACCTATTCCATTACTTCCCTTGTTCTAGGTGCTGTCGGTATTGGGATTTTTACCATCGGTTTTGGGATTGTTGCCGTAGTTTCCTGTATTAGGGGTCTTATTGCTAATAAGGGAAAGAATGCTGGCTATACCGCTATGGCGCTTATCGGGGGTATCCTCGGTGTCTTTGATATTGTGCTGTGGTTCCTCTCAAGGTTGGTCTCGTAACCTGCAGATTCTACGCAGAAAACCCCGCGGTACACCTGAGAATTCAGGCGCATCGCGGGGTTTAGTGTGCGGATGGTAAGGGATTTGAACCCTTGAGACGGGGTTACCGCCTACTGGTTTTCAAGACCAGCTCCTTCGGCCGCTCGGACAACCATCCCGGTATTTTCCGCCCTCGAGCGGAAAAGGTACCCGCCGATTATCTCATGTTCTATGCTTTTCTGTAAATCTGAACATTGCGGTATGCCCCGAGAACACATGCTAATCTCGGTGCAGGAAGATACAGATAAGAAGGTTGTTGAGGCTACTATGCGCGCCATTGTCGAGAAAGAACATGGAGATCCAGAGGTTCTAACGCTCTCTGAGGTTCCGATTCCTGCCCCTGCACCCGGGCAGGTCTTGGTGCGGGTGCATGCCGCCGGGCTGAACCGGGCGGATTCCCTGCAGCGGCGCGGGCATTATCCGCCTCCTGCGGGGGCAAGCTCCGTATACGGTCTTGAGATTGCGGGCGTGGTAGAGGCTGTGGGTGAGGGCGTTGATCCCGCTCTGGTGGGCGAGCGCGTCATGGCGCTTCTTGCTGGCGGCGGTTACGCCGAATATGCGGCGGTAGATGTGCGCCATACCCTGCCCGTTCCTAAGGGTATGAGCATGGTTGAGGCGGCGTGCATCCCGGAGGTCGCCGCGACGGTGTACTCGAATCTGGTGCTTCTGTGCGGAATGAGTCTTGATCCCGCGCAGAATAAACCGGCGGAAGATGAGCAGACTTCGCTTCTGGTGCATGGCGGTACTGGGGGCGTGGGTATGCATGCTATTCAGCTGGCGCGCGCCGCCGGTGTGCGGGTTTTTGCGACGGTCGGTGATGACGAGAAGGCTCAGGTGGTGCGGGCGTTGGGGGCGCATCCGATTAATTACCGCACGGAGTCTTTTCGTCAGGTGATTCAGCGTGAGAGTGCCGGTCACGGCGTGAATTATATTCTTGATGTGGTAGGCGCGAAATACCTGGAAGATAATCTGCGGTCTTTAGCCGATGGTGGGCATCTGGCGACGATTGCTGTGCAGGGCGGTCGCCGCGCGGAACTCGATCTGGGTCTTATGCTAACGAAGCGCTTATCGGTGCACGGTACGTCTTTGCGGTCACGGTCTGCGGATGAGAAGGCAAAAATTATGGCAGGGGTGCATGAGAACGTGTTACCGTTGCTTGAGCGCGGCGTTCTTTCGGCGAATCTTGATCGTGAATTCCCGTGGTGGCAGGCGTCGCAGGCTCATGAGTATTTTGATGCGGGTCAGCATCGCGGCAAGGTTGTTTTGCGCGTGATGTAAGTCGTGTTGTGCCGGTTTGGCCGGGTCAAATGCGTGAATTTTTCGAGAGCTTAATCCCATATCAACATTTTTTGTACGACATCCTGTCACCAAAATGAGATTTAGGGTACCCTAAGTATATAGAGCTTTCTAGACGCACGACCGGCTGAGCATGAGGAGGGGCTATGGGACTCAAAGATTTCCTGCAATCACGGCGTGATGACGCGGAACTTGGGCGTGGTCTCTGGCGTCGTGCGCACGACCGGTTTATTCGCGGTATTGATCGTTTCCATCAGGTTCTTGAACGCCTTGCCGATACCGAGATGATCGAACTTATCGTGCCGGATGCGAATACTCTTGCCGATCTTATTCCGCGGGTTCGTGCCGTCGCGATGGAAGCGCAGCGTATTGCCCCCAGTGATGGCATGGATATTCCTGCCTCCCCTGAAGGCACGTTCTCGGATCTGCATCGGGCGCTCTCAAAAGCTGGTAATGCGGTAGCCCTCTGCGCTGAGGCGCTGGCGATGGCGCGGTGCTTTGGCGAGTGCAGTGTGCAGTGCCACCGCAAGATTACGGTAGAACGCCGCGTGCAGAGTGTGGTTGAGCATGTCGAGAATGCGGAACGCCTGATCGCCCGTGCACGTGATGAAAAAGCTGCACAGGCGCGCAATGAAAACCTGTCTCTGCAGACAACCTCGGTTTAACGTCATAAACGTGAAACTAGCGGCGATGTGCGAATAGTTGTGTAGTTACGGGCACCGTATAATTTCCCCGATAATTTCGGGGGTTTAGTGTCTTTTGAGGGTTTCACGTCGCGAATTATCCAACATAAAACCATATAAATCCGCGTAAAACCCCACACGATATGAGGTAACTAGAACCTTAACTAAGGTTGAGCTTAGTATAACCATCATGGACCAGACGCCTACACTAAAAGCTCGGACACCAGCACATCAGGGAAAAGACCAACCAATGCTCGAATTCCATCGCAATGAACGTGCGCGCCAGCTACGCCCCAGTCTCTCTCGCTCCTGGCTTCTTGTACGCCCTAATTCAGCCGAAAAAGACTTTGAAGAAGCGTTCGCCAGTGAAGCAGACTCCATTATTCTAGACCTCGAAGACGGGTGCCCCGAAGACGAAAAAGACGAAGCCCGCAGTCGAGTCGTCAAAATGCTCAACTCCGGCGTGGTCGCGTGGGTGCGCATCAACGCTATCACCACCGAGCACTGGTGGAAAGACGTTAAAGCTCTCAAAAACACCAAAGGTCTGCGCGGCGTTATGCTCGCCACCGCAGAGCATGCGACCGATATTGACCGCACCGCCTCCGAACTGCCCGCCGGAACGCCCATCATCGCGCTTATCGAATCGGCTCTCGGGGTGCACAACGCCGTCGAAATCGCCAGCGCTATCGGAACCTTCCGCATCGCCTTCGGGGCAGGCGATTACCGCCGCGATACCGGTTCCAGCGACACCCCCATGGCGCTCGCCTATGTGCGCTCGCAACTCGTGATCGCTTCAACTCTGGGCGGTATTCCCGGTCCTATCGACGGGCCATCTGTAGGTAAGTACAAGGCGGCACTCACCGAGGCCTGCACCTACGCCACGGCCCACGGCATGACCGGAAAACTCACTCTTGACTCCGATCAGGCAGACACCATCAACCAGGCATTCTCGCCGAGTGACCACGAAATCGCCGAGGCACATAAAATGCTTGATGTTCCCATCGACGGGCCGCACGACGGTTCATATCTGCCGCGTTACCTGCGCGCCAAGAAGGTCAAAGAACTCGCCAAAGTCTACGGGCTGTGGGGAAAGACCGAAAGCGACGCCCAGCGCGCCAACGTCTAAAGTCTTGGTGTATAAATGTGAGCCGCGCATCCTGCTCAGAGGCAGGATGCGC
>NZ_KV793066.1:0-2065 GCF_001808385.1 Rothia sp. HMSC08A08 | reverse complement strand
ATGCAGCGTTGCTCTTTTTACCTAGAATATTATGTACTCAGGGGTAAATTCTGGTGTTTTAGGGAAAAATTTTCCCAAAACACCCTATATTTTGTTAGAGTTAGCGTATGCTTCTAGAATTTTCGGTTGAAAACTATGAAAGTTTCAGGGATGAAGCGTACCTGTCGATGGTGCTTCCCTCCCTCAAAACGCAGGTGCCGAAAAATGAGCAGACTTGGGAGAGCTGTACGAGCCGAGTGGCCGCTATTTTCGGGGCGAATGCTTCTGGTAAAAGCACCATTGTGCGTGGTGCGCTTATCAGGCTGAGCCAGGCTGTCCGTGCGCCTGGGGGACATCTTTATCATCCTTATCTGCTTCAGAACCCTCTCAACCCGCAGACAACCTACACGCTAAGTTTCACCCACGAGCAGGTGCGCTATGACTATCGGGTACAGGCAGATAAAAGCGGTGCTATAGCCCTTGAAACCATGCATGCCTACCCAAAAGGTACAGCACGATTACTCTTTGAGCGCCGCACCCAAAAAGACTCCACAGTTACCGTAAAGGCAGGGTCCTCACTGAAAGGCGCCACCCAAGAGGTTCGTAAAATTACGCAGCCAGATCAGCTGTTTTTAGCGGTTGCTCGGCAATACGGGCATGAGACCCTGGCACCTTTGGCACGTGTTCTTGCCTACGATTTCTATTTCATGGATGGTATGGCTTCACGGCAGACGAATATCGTGACAATAATGCGTATGATAATTCGTAATATCGACCTGTGGGAGCGTTCTATGAGCGCATTAGCACAAGTGGCTGACATTGGGGTTACCCGTCTTGAGGTAGACCGTAAAAAACTCCCACCAGAGTCTATTGGGGTAGCATATATGAGACAAGTAATGGGTCTCGGGACTAATCTTTCTCATGAAGATATGTTAGAGAGCGCACAAGCACTTAATCTATATCATCGTGGAGTACATGGGGAAGAGGTTAGGCTGGGGCTTAGTGCACAGAGCGATGGTACTCTCAGCTGGCTTGTGCTTGCGGGTAGAGCTGTGACAGCCCTCCAAGGGGGTGCAGCGTTAGTAGTTGATGAACTGGAATCTAGCTTGCATCCCACTTTGGCGGCTGAATTGGTGAGCATGTTCAAGAACCCTGACATGAACCGTACCGGAGCTCAGCTCATTTTTACTTCGCACGATGCTACTCTGCTGGGTAATATCCCCATGCGATTGCTCGATCCTCCTGAAGTATGGTTCACCGAGAAAAATGACGAAGGCGCGAGCGAAATTTTTTCCTTGGAAGAGTTTGATACCCGTCCCAAGAGCAATATTCAGAAACAGTATCTCACCGGTGCTTTCGGAGCTATACCCACCACCTACATGTCTGAGTTACGTGCTATTTTAGAGGCGGGACAATGAGCCGTCGTGCTAAGAGCACCAAGAAACGCAGCATAAAGACCACTATCCTAGTTGTAACCAATGGTGAAGTGACGGAGCATCGTTACCTTGAATGGTTACGCGATAAGATCAACGGACCGCGTGAAAAGTATTCAGTAACGGTAGAAGCTATTTCGGGAGATCCCACGTGGATACTTCAAAAAGTAATAGGTAGAACGTCTAAAAACTATGATCAGGTGTGGCTTGTGGTAGATCAGGACGACCATACCCGTGAAAAATTACGTGAGTTTATCAAGAGTTGTACGGACGAAGATATCGCCGCTGTTGTGAATGCACCGTGCTTTGAAGTGTGGCTTAACGCTCATTACGAACGGGTCAGAAAATACCAAAACCAGAAAGATGCGCAACGGCACTATCACCAGTTATCGGGAGTCTCGGAGAAAGATGAGAAAACTATTCCTCAAGATTTTCCTTTTGACGAGTATGAAAAAGCATGCGGGAACGCACATCTTACGGGGAACTACAACCCTATGCCGAACGAGTTAGCCGAATCCCCAGCCACACCTATGCCTTATCTTCTCCAAGCAGTGGAGCTGATAGGGCACAACATAGCGAAAGGATAGAAAACGCTCCCGCTTTGTGCCTAATGCATATGAGCGAGCTTCTACGCCAGATGCTCCTTATGCAGC
>NZ_KV793065.1:0-28101 GCF_001808385.1 Rothia sp. HMSC08A08 | reverse complement strand
TAGGTACGGAAGTGCGTGCGTTTAGGTACGGAAGGTGGTTTTCCACAGGGGCGTTTTACCGCGCCATTGCAGGGAAGTAGGCGGTTTGAGGGTGGCTTCGCCCTTAAAGACTTACCTTAACGATTTACCTATCATCATCCGCGCGCGCAAAAGCGTCGCCTGTGGATAACTCGGGTAGGATGATGATGACGATGATGATTTTTTCACCCCTAGATCCTGTATTGGCTTTCGCAAAATTTTTTTTGATCCTGGTGTCACAACCCTCGCCGGTGAGGGTACTTAGATACGGGTGTCAGATAAGAAATCAGGGGTTCTCGCTCTTGTGACGTGTTGCATGATTGCATCATGCCGGGGTTATAGGCTATGCTGAACATCGTCAACCCAATACAGTAATGGCCCCGGCGACGCAGCAATCGTCCCGGGACCGTGGGAAAACCTACAAAGACTAGGTCTCCAATGGAAAATTTTAGCGTACCCGAATACCCAAAATCCAGCCGCGAGCCTGCCCAGAGCAGTGATGCTCTCTCGCAGGATCAGCACAGCTATCCCAAGATTTTCGTGCAGTGCTCACTGCCATACCGCAACCCCAACGAGTACTTTTGGCAGCGCTATAACGGTGATACCACCCTGACCCTAACGGCAGGCAGCTACCTCGATGCTCAGGGACAGACCCACATGCACCTGCCCTACGGTATCTACCCCCGCATCATCCTGATGTACCTCGCCTCCGAGGTTCTACGTACACGCTCCCGCGAGATCCAGCTACCCCACTCAGTCTGGGCGTTATTGCGGGATATGGGAGTCGATTGGCCAGGCGGTGCCCGGGCACGTGACATCCTCAAACAGCTACGCGCCGTCCTCGCCATGTCCTGTGAAATGACCATCACTCGCACCACCGATGATGGATCAGCTGTACAAGAATATTCAAAATTTTTGATCGGTGAGCGCGGTCGTATCCACTTCAGCCTAGAGGGTGAGGACCTGCACGGAGATTACCAGTCAACCATCACCCTCTCGACAGGATTCTACGAGTACCTGTGCTCAGGAGCTATGCCGGTGATGACCACCAGGTGGCGGGATCTGATCGCACACACCAAATCCCCCCTCGCCGCCGATATTTTCCTCTGGCTCTCCAGCAGGCTGCCCTCCGTACAATCCGACACCCGCATCAGCTGGGACCAGCTGGCGGGACAATTCGGATCCAACACCACCGCCAGTACAAAATTCCGACAAAATTTTCGGCTGGGGTTGGAACATGCCCTGAGCGTATACCCCGAAGCTCTCGTCAGCGAGGTCGGGGCAGGAGCCCGCAGCGGCTTCCGAGGCCTCATCCTACACCCCTCCCCCGGATCAGACCTCACCGGTCTACACTGGGCCTACCAGCCCCGACCCCTCACCGGTGACAGCACCGCAGAGGATCCACCCAGTGACACACCACCCCCACCACCGTCCTCTGAGGTTTACCGCGGGGTAGACCTCACCCAGCTACGAGCAGACCTTAGCACCGTCGGGATCACCACCGAGGGAACCTCTGATACCGGGCTACAACGCGCTATCGGAACAATCCTCACCCGCGCAGCCTCCCCCGTAGGATCCCCCCAACGGTACGTAACCGTTGCGATCACCGCAGACCCCACCCTGCTCACCGGTGAAGCCCTCACCGCCGCCGCGATCCGTGTTGCTACCCACCGAGAAGCACTCTCCGCGCAGGTACCTGCTACCGAGGGTAATTCCTCCCTACCCACCGGAGGGATCTGCATCATCTGCTACGACCCCTACAACGGGGCCGTATGCCCCTCCTGCGCCGCTGAGCTCATCTCAGCGGATCCTATCCCCACCGACATCCTGACAGAGCTCTGGGAAGCTCTCAAGAATCAGCTGCAAGGTGCCGGGCACAACCTAGGCAGCAGCCTCTATACCCGGTACGAGAACGCCTACCAGTACCACACACAAAACGATCACGCCTAACCCCAAAACAAGGGGGGGATACACTCTAGTGGTGACCACGGATCCGGCAGGATGACCCCCACGCACGATAGACTAGAGTTACGTGAGACAGCACACCCCCTAATATGGAGAGGACCCGAGACTCATGACCCGAAACACTAGACTACTCATTGCTCCTGCTACTGCCGTCGTGGCGGCACTGCTGTTGGGTGGCTGCCAAGCCTCCAATAACAGTAGTGAGGGGGATCTACCCGCATCCTCTGAGTCCTCACCCGCCGCCACTGCTTCTACTTCTTCTTCTGGGTCTGCTAGTGCTAAGCCCTCCCCGAAACCCACGGGGGCTCAGGTGGTTCAGATTGGTGGACCGGATAGTAAGGACACGAAAGAAACCGCCCGCAAGGAGGCTTTCGAGACCGTAAGGCAGTACAACCGCGTCCAAGACGCTTGGGGTAGCAGTGAGGACGAGCTGAAAAATTATTCCGATAACGACCTGAAAAAATTCACCGAGGGGGATGCTCTCAAGCAGCTACAAGAGGCTCACGCCAGGATGGTGGATAATAATCTCGGCTCTGGTAAGGGTCAAGTTGAGGTGGGTCTGCTAGAGATGTATAACGCCAGCAAGATCGAGTTTAATGACGGCAAGGTCTGGGAGCATGGTCTAGTACAGCTGCGAGTCTGTGAGAACTGGTCGGGAGTCCGTAATGCTGACGGTTCCAAATCCGTCCCGGACGATAAGGCTAAGCGTACGATGGATACGATTATCGAGCGTCATGCTGACGGGTACTACTACCTGGTGAGTTATCGGGTCGATCATTATGGGTGTGACTAGGTGAGGGGTGTGATGATGCGACGTAATAAGATCCTCGCCAGTGCTGCCGCGCTCACCCTCGCCTTGAGCAGCGTGATCGTAGTGCCTCCGACGGCACAGGCCGACAGCGGAGTGAGCTGTAATAGTGACCGCTGTAGTGGTGTCGACATTGCTCCTGGGTCTGATGCTGGTGGTACTGCGCAGAGTAATGATAACTCCGCAGAGAGGAAGCCGACCCAGCAGATTGTGGTTACCCCTGAGGTGCCTTTGGAGGAGCAGACTTGCGCTAGTCGGGATGGTAAGGATATCCCGTGTACACGTGAGAATGACGGTAAGTCGGAGTGGTATTACGCTCCAGGGGATTGTTATGCCGGTCAGGCTGAGCAGAAGTTGGAGGATGGTTCTGGGGTTTTCCATTGTGCACCAGCGTCGGACTCCTCACGGGGTGGGCATGCTGGAGCAGTAGTAATTTCCCCAGAGGATCAGGCTCGGTATAACCGGGCCGCCAAGAGCGGGTATCAGGTGGCGCGTGAGGCTATCGCTGATCATCATTTTGATCGTTTCACGATCGCCTCACTACCGAAAGACCCGTCCGACCCGTTGTATACGAAGGCTCATTTATGGTTGTGGGTTCCGGCGAATACAGACGCCCGCACTGCGTTGGATACTCCGTTGGTGGAGGAGAAATCTGACGGACCGACCCATGTGCGCATGACCTTTAAGCCGGTGGGGGTCAATATTAATGTCACCGGTCCTCGCTCGGCCCATCTTCAGTGTAAGTCGTTGGGTAAGGCTGCTGCTGCTGATCAACACCTACAGCAGCCCTCACCATCGTGTTCGTATCAGCCGCGTGTTCAGGGTCGGTATCATCTAGAAGGCGAGGTGCTGTGGCAGGTGTCCTGGCAGGCGGGGGATCAGTCGGGTGAGATCGTGCATGCGGTCCCGTTTGAGGGTAAGGATATTGTGGTCACGGACGCGGCAGCACGCAACGTAGCACCCTAAAGCACAATATAATACACAATATAATATATGGGTGTGTTGAGAGGCTTGGCATCAGGCAGAGTGCAGTCTGATCCCAAGCCCCTCAACGCATATCTAGGTGTACAGCAGAAAACCCCGATAGGGATAATAAGGAGCACCCAAGAGTAACCTAGTCTCAGAAATACAGGTATCCACGACCCAAACACTATATGGTAGCCATACTATACATAATATAATCACCATATAATGCTTGGGGGTGTGGTTACCCTGGCGTACCCCTCTTTGATAACACGGTTATCGTCTGCTCTGAGGGGTACACATACCAGGGGGGTACACCCATCATGGGTGTACCCCCTCCTAATTTTTTGGGTTGTGGTTTTAGATGCCGCCGACGTGTACCATGCTCACCCGGATACGTTCCCGCAGCCGCTCGGCACGCTTACGCATCGCAGCAGCACTAACACCACACTCCGTCGCAGCCTGCACCGGGTCACGGTAATACAGCATCAGCATCCTCGCTTCACTCTCTGTCAGGGTGCCGCTCTCACATGCCCACCCCAGTAGCTGCTGTACCTTCTCTGCGGCCTCCTGAGCGTCATCACGCATCACCTCATCTGAGGGCTCAAGCCCCTGCACTGATTCACTGAGGATCACGTGCGGCTCCTGACGTGGGGTGTAGGAGGTAATCCGGTGCAGCGCATTCAGGTACAGGGTACCCATCACCGACTTCTGGCAGGTACTTACTGGGAAGGTCTTCAGTGCGTCTAAGAACGCGGTCATTCCGATCGAGAATGCTTCGTCCCAGTCTCCTCGGTGTGCGTATTCCCCGAGGCAGCGTGTGGTGCGGATATACCGCAGTACCTGCGGGATAACCGCTTGCAGTAAGATACGCTCCATGAGCTGATGCCCTGCCTGCGCGGTCTTAATGGCAGCGGACCAGATCTGATCCCGCTGCTGTCCCTTAACTCGGTAGAGGGTATCTCGGATTTCGCATGCTGTCATAGGCTGACCCTCAAAGACGAGGGGGGTATCCGCTAAATTCTCCCATTGCGTGTTCATATAGGACAGGGCGGAAGCGGTGATGGTCGCGGTGCTCATGAAAAGGGTCTCCTGATGGAATCGGGTAACTGACGATTCCATCGGAGCAAATCCAGACTGGACAAATTTCTGGATTTTTTAAGCCCCCTGAGGTTGAGCTCTCTGGAAAAAATCGTGTTTGCCCTAGTCAGGAGGGCAAAAATATTTTTCAATCTTTTTGTCACAACCTCCTCCCACCCGTGCACTTCTATAGAGCAGATAACGATTTTTTACAGGAGGTACTGCTGGTGACGGAGCGTGCATGGCGTGAAGCTCTAGAGGATATGGGGGTGCTTGCGCAGGCTGAAGATGAGCTGACAACATCGATGGCGCAGCTTTTAGAGGACCCCTTTAGCCCGGTGGCACAGCATCAGCTGCAGCAGGTGTTAGCCTCACGTCAGCTTGCGGATGCTAATGGTGCAGCTCATCGTATCCGTACCGGGTACGAGACAGTCGAGTATGAGGAAGAGTAACGATGGTGCTCAAAAAAATCTTGTCACAACCGTCGCACCCGGAACCTGAGAGTGCAGGGTATCAGGGGTATCCTGAGAATCCTCAGCATTCGGCGGGGCAGTTACCGCACGAGGGGCAGCCCTACGGGATGAGGGGTCACGATGCTTTAGGGCAGGCACCTGTCGGGTATGAGTACCCCCAGCAGCAGCCTGTATATACGCACCCTCAGGATCGGCGGGCGTACCCTCAGGTACCGTCCCAGCAGTATGGGTATGATCCGTCCCTCCCTGGATCCGCTGGTGGGCAGCAGGCGTACCAGGCGGCACCTGCCCCTGAGACGCCCCAAGCACCAAAGCCGCAGAAAAAGAAATCTTTTTTCTCAAAATCCCGCACTCGACAGAAAAGTGCCGATAGGGACGAATCGTCTCAGGATCAGCAGTGGCTGCCCAGCACGAAATCCTCTGCTGTCAATAGGGTTGGGACCCGGCTGATTTCTGTCGGTATCTACGGTGCTATCGCCTTAGGACTCGGGCTTGGAGGAATGAGCTACCTGGCTCTAGAGGATATTAACGCGCGAGCAGCACAGCAAAAGCCTGTCGCGGCGACCTCCTTGGATATGACAGACACCTCAGCACAGGCACAAGCTGTTGGATATGTACAGGCCTGGCTCTCTGCTACAGGATCAGACCACGCCGCCTTGGATCAGTACGCTCAGGTGACGGTCAACTCCCAAGAGCCTACCGAGTACCGCAACCTGCGCCAGGCAGGATTCACCAAAAACGGTGACCTGATTTCGGTGCGGGTTACCGGAGAGACAAAAACCGTTCAGGAGCAAGAGGGAGGAAAGCGGGTTGAGGTGTGGACTCCCCGATGGTGGCAAGTCGTCTTACGTGTCGACGGGTCCGGGGGGATTTCCGTGGTAGGGCTACCAACCCCGATCTCTGCCCCCGCAAGTGCCTCAGGAAACCTAAATCTGGGGTACTCGAAGCCGGTGAATTCGACCGAAGCATCTGCCACAGTGAACGAGTTTTTGACGGCTTATCTCACGGGTGTAGGAGAGGTGAGCCGTTATACCACCCCGGGCAGCAGTATTCTGCCGGTCACCCCGGCACCGTATGAGCAGGTCTCCGTGCAGGAGATCCGCTCGGATGTGGATCTGACAGATAAGACGATCCGCAAAAACGGTGCGAAAGCACACCTGTCGGTGGTAGCTCGTACCAGCTCGGGTAAATCCGCACAGACCACCACCTATTTTTTGACCGTCAAGGCTCGTGACGGTCGTTGGGAAATCGAGTCGATCGATCAGATTCCCGTCAAGCAGCAGTCAGAAGGAGATAAAAAATAATGCTGTACACCGTCATGCAGGCCACCTCGGTACCCCTAGCCGACTTTTTCCAGTTCACCCAGAATTTCTCTAACCGGGGTGTGACCGCGCTTCAAGCTGTAGGATATCTCATCGCTATTGTCGCGGTGATCGCGGTGTCGTGTACCCGCGGCTTTAAGCTCTGGAAACTTTTTGTGGGGCTGCTAACCGGCGCAATTATCGCCTGGGCAGTCAGCGGTGGTGTGGACTGGGGTAAAAACCAGCTCGACGAGACCGTCAAAAACACCGGGGATCAGGCCGCAGCCGTGCAGGTTGTGCAGGTACCGGATAATCACACCCTCGTTTAGGACACGGTAAGGGGACATCATGGATGAGCATCAGCAGGAAATCCGTGTCGGGAAATTTTTTACCCGCAGCCGTAAGATCCCGGTGCTGATTGGGCGTCTGATGGATGGCTCTAAAATCTGGGGTGGACCCTACACCATCCTGCAGGTTGTTATCGGTGCCGTCACCATCTTCCTCATGTGGCAGACCAACAACCAAGGATTGTGGGGGTTAGGGAACATCATCATCGATATGCCTTTATGCCTTGGTGTGGGGTGGGGTGCTGCGTGGGCGTCCGGGAGGATTCCCTCAACCCGCCGGAACCTCCTCAACGCGGCGTTATCAACCTCGGCAGGATTCGTGCAGTCTCGTGCTGGGATCTATAAGGGGAAGCCCCTACGGGTGAAGCATGCCGCCAAGAGCCGCCCGAAAAAATACCACCAGGTGGAGGAATCATATCAGCCTCCACAGCCACCGATTACCAGGGCAGATACCCCACCTCACAGGCAGGTACCGGCGGCACGTACCTCACTAGAGGCTATCCTCGCCCAAGCACGTACACCCCGCCAATAAGGAATCCGCAAGAAAATCGTGTGCACACTATGATGCCCCGACCCTTCACAGGGTCGGGGCATCACCACTACCTACCGGCAAGACACGAAACAGAAAACCCCGATAGGGACGTAGATGTCAAGGGGGTGTTTTTCTTGGGTACCGTAGTAGACTAAAAATGCCCCCTGCGCGGCACACCCCCACGAGACACCAGCGAACCGGTCGTGGAGGGGTTGTACCAAGAAGGGGGGTGGGCGGAATGTCGAAAAGGGTAAGCAAAATCGCTTCGATGATCGTGCGAATTGTTAATGCCGTCGCACGGCTCATCGAAGCGATCGCGAACCTGATCGACGTCATCAGCAGCTAGCTGATATGACGTCCAGGCAGGTGCCCGTTGCAGCGGGTGCCTGCCTGAAATAAGTATATACTTATTTCCCTCAATGCTCTAGAAATATTCCTTTGAGCCTAAATTTCTGAGAAAACCCTGATAAGGGACAAGAATTTTTTTCGCTGCTGTCACATCCGCCCCGCCCAGCGGTACTTCTATGGTGATGATAGACCATGAAAACTCCCAGCGGAGGAGATAAGGATGAGCACGACCACCCAAAACCCTATCTTGTGGGGACGCGAAAACATCTTCGTCACCCGTGACGGTATCGCATACGCCATCTTCGAGCTTGAGGGACTACCCTACGGGTACTCCTTACCAGAGCATAAGGAATCAACCCGCGCCCACCACCAAGCACTCTATCAAGGGCTCCTCGGGGACTACACCATCCTCGGGCTCCTCGCTGATACCGATCCAAGCTACGTCGTTAACGCGATGCTGGAGGGGGTAGACCTACAGCGATGCCCCGCTTGGCTGAACGAGGCAAACCTCGCCATGGAAAAATTCGAGGGGAACCCCTCCGGTGAGCGCATCTACTTTTTGGTGGCACCACTTTCGGGATGGATGCACCCCATCCAGCGTTTCAAAGAGATGGCGTTCGTGGCAGATCAGAAGATGAAGCTGGCGATGTCGGTTCCGGTGTGCCCGCCTCCTGAGGCGTTAGAGGCTAAATGGCGGCAGGCTGCGCGGGAGTTGAGCTTCCGTATCCCGAGCTATTTCAACCCGAAACCGGCTTCGACACAGAAGGTGCAGTGGATTTTTGATCATGCCCAAAAACGCGGATTGGGGCTTGATTTGCCGTATCCTCTCTCTGATGAGGTGGGGCAGTCGTGGGTGAACTTACGGGGTTTGCCGGAGCCCTTATTGGATGAGGGCGGGTTGAGCGATTATGAGGGCGCTTTAGGGCGGCTGGAGCAGTTTAAGCGGCGGTATGTTAAGGTGGAGCATCCCTCATGCCCACCGTCGTATCAGTGCATGATGGTGATGTCCTCCACCCCGATGGCGGGGTTTGAATTCCCCGGTGGGGAGTTTTTGGAGATGGTGAATCGTATGCCGGTTGACTGCGATTTCGCGGTCCGTGTTACGACGGAAACGAAGCATAAGGCGCAGCGTGATAATAAGAAGTCTGAGCAAAACCTCAACGACCAGTATATTCAGCAGTCTGGTGGCCAGTATCAGATTTCGGGTGGGTCCTCTGATCTGGAGCAGAAGGCGATGGAGCTTGCTGAGTATGTGCAGGCACTTAACGCCTCGGACCTGGAGGTTCAGGTGTCAGCATCCATGATCTTTGCGGTGGGTGGAGGAGACCCTGAGGAGGTTGAGGAGAAGGCCCGCTATGTGCAGGAGGTGTACGCCTCCCAGGATTTCATCTTGGACGCCCCGTTGGGAGATCAGTGGCACCTGTGGTGGGATATGCTCCCCGGAGCATCACTATCGCGGGTTGCTAATGAGCTTACGCAGGTTACTACCGGCCAGTTTTTTTCGTACGGGGTGCCGTTGGTAAGTACTGAGCTGGGGGAGAAGACCGGGTTTTATATTGCGGATAACCTCTCGTCGGGGCGGCGTACCCAGGTGCTGATGAACCTGGGCGGGAACGCTGAGGCAGATAAGTCAGGCTCTTTCGGTGCTGTTGGGGAGCTGGGATCCGGTAAATCCGCATTCTTAAAGACTGTCTCGTCCCACACGATTGACCGGGGCGGACAAATGGTGGCGGTGGATCACTCTGAGAATCAGGAGTGGGCAGCGTTGGGTAAGGCGATTGCTGACGCAACCGTCTTAGATTTTGAGGATCCTCAGTACTCACTGGACCCGCTGCGGTTACACGGGCCGACACAGCGTGCCTACCGTGATGTGATGTCCTTATTCTCGATGCTCTTCACCTTGGACTCCTCCAGTCAAGAGGGCGGGATGCTTGCGCAGGTGATGCACCCGGAGAACCTGCGGCAGGCAGGGATTGCCTCGATGCGTGGACTGCGGGATGCTCTGCATACGGGACATGGTGTACCCGCTGAGTTGCGGCAGGTTGCTAAGGATGTGGGACTGCTGATGGACACGGTCATGCTCGATGATTACGGCAAGTACCTCTTTGACGAGTCGCTGCCAGTGTTGAGCTTTTCCTCCTCGGCGATCGTATTTTGTACGCATGGGCTCAGGCTGCCTGAGGATTATGAGCTCTCAGATTATCGTCTGCGTCGTGCGATGCTGCCGGAGAAGAAGATCGGGTACGCAACCTATGGGCATATCGCCTCGGTCGCATACGCGATTTGTACCGGTGATGATACCCGCGAGTCCCTGTTCATGGTGGACGAGGCAGCCCAT
The DNA here is from genome assembly GCF_001808385.1 of Rothia sp. HMSC08A08. Lineage (NCBI taxonomy): Bacteria > Bacillati > Actinomycetota > Actinomycetes > Micrococcales > Micrococcaceae > Rothia > Rothia sp. HMSC08A08. The sequence continues at coordinate 17,928 of NZ_KV793065.1, read as the reverse complement.
ATGACGGCATCCCCGGAAGGGGAAGGCAAAATCATTGATATGATCCGTCGTGGCCGTAAGCATAAGGCGGCAACCGGATTAGGGTCGCATGTCTCCTCCGATTTCGGGTCGAAAACTCTGCAAGGGCTCATCCCGCACCGGTTTGTGTTCCGCTCATCGGATACGATTGCCGGTGAAAATCTGGAGTGGCTGGCTGAGGGGTATAACACCTATGAGTACCGTGAGCTTGTCAAAGGTTTTTCGCCTCTAGGACGGGATAATAAACCAGTGATTGAGCGTGCCGGTGAGTGCCTGTACCGGGACGTGAAATCCAGGATCGGAAAAATCCAGATTCAGCTTCCGCTGGATCCGGTACGCCGAGCAGCAACCTTGACAACTCCGCCTAAGAGCCGCGCAGCCTCCTCTGCGTCGCAGGCAGCCTAAATAAGGAGGGGAAAAAATTTTCGGGTCAGCATGTCACATCCGTCCCGCCCAGCGGTACTTCTATATCTGTGATAGCCCACCTTAGGGTTTTTCGGCAGAGATAGAGAGATGACGTATGGATGAGATGTATCCCCGGCATGTGCTTAACGACCTGATCTCACGGGTGCACTTGTGGATGTGTGAGCACCCGCGGCGTGGGCGCGCCATCAAAATTTTCAGCATCTATATGTTTTTCATCATCATAGGTGCTCGTGCCGCACACGCTGCCGATATGACACACTCCTCAGGAGACGCGAACACCTTCTTCTTGCCGGGCGGGAGTCTGCACGATACCCAGGGGGTAGAGATCGGTAAGTACTCTACCTTACCGCTTGACCGTGGGGACATGTGGACCTTCGATAAGACTATCCTCGGCACCGTCTTAGATCTGCTCTGGAGCGGACACTACTTCTATGTGGTGGCACTATTAGCGATCGTCCACTGGGTGCTGTCTTTTGAGTGGTTGGGGATGATCCTCTCACCTATCGGGACCGTCGCGGGGCAGGTTCAGCAGCTCGTATCTCAACTCGGTCTTGAGCCACTCGCCCTCACCGCAACCGCCCTAGCCGTCTGCGTCTCCTTTTTCTTCCTGAAACGTAAGGGGGCGGCTATCGCGGAGCTCACCGTGGTGCTGTTCATCGCAGTTTTGGTGATTGGTCCCGGTGTTAACCTAGTTAACTCGCTGCAGGGGCCAACGAACTCGGCGCAAGCCTCAAAGAGCTTTGAAGAGCAGGACGGGGCGTGGTTTAACAAGGCGATCCGGTGGGGTCAAGACCTGGGGGAGAGCGTCTACTATCGTAAGGACGGGGCTGTGCCCTCTCATCAAGCAGGGCATGACGGTAAGGATCAGCGGAATCAGGATTTGGGCAAGACGGGCGGCTCTCCGGCGGATAGGATCACCTCGTCCCTGGTGGATATGCTCTTGCGTGAGCCATCTCAGGCGGTCGTGTTCGGGGCGAACCTGGACACGAACGGTAAATGTAAGGAGAAATTTACCGAGGAGATTAATAAGCGCGACCCGAACAATATTCCGGAGAAGGATATGCGTGAGCATATCTACGGGGAAGGGGAATGCTCCTACACCAAAAAATTTGTGACGACCGCGAACTGGTTCAAACTCGCGATTTTACTGAGCTTCGCGTTCGAGACGCTTGGGGTGACGGTACTGATGATCGCGGCGGTATGGAAAATTATCCAATCCGTCTTTGACGCCTGCTGGAGCGGTATTAAGGCCATGATCTCGGCGTGGAAGGCGCTTTTCCCGCTAGTGGACCGCTCCCGGTTTTTCACCGATTTCGTGAACACTATCTTGGGCGCGGCGATGGTCGGAGTGTATGTGGGGCTGCTGATTATCTACCTCTACCTGCTGGATGAGTATAAAAACGCTACGAGTAGCTGGCCGGTAGTCCTCAAGTCGGTGGTGGTCGCTATTATCGTGGTGATCATGGCTGTCAAGCTTATCCAGCTCTCTCATAAGGCTAAATCTAGCGGGTCCAGTCTCTCGCAGCGGCTTGCGGGTATGGGGCTACGCGGCTCTGGCGGTAAAGCCGCTCCGGCACGGTTCCCCGCTTCCGCCCCGGCAGCCCCACGGTCATCGGGTACTAGCGGTAAGGCCGGTGCTGAGGGGCCGCCCGGGCGTGCAGCTCCTACCGGCGGCGGGTTCGGTCGGGGTTCTGGGTCTCGTCGGCAGATACTCCACGCTCAATCTGCCCGATCCGGGATGCGGTTCCTCTCCCGCCCCTCCCGCCGGAACGACAACATTCTGGATCAGCGGTCGTATGACAGTAATGGTAAGCGGATACGTCACTCTAAAAAGACCTACCAGGATGATAAGACACAAAAGCAGTACGAGCGGGTACAAAAGCAGAATAAGCGGGGTAACCGGATCGCTACCGCTGGTGCTGTCGCCGGTGTTGTCGGGTTATCCCCGGCTGTGGCGTTAGGATCCCAAGTCGTCGGGCAGTCGATGGTACGGCACAGTGAGCGTCGTGCCCAGCGGATCCAGCAGGTACACGGTAAGCCTCAGATTATGGTCAAAGACGGTAAGGGGTGGGTGCAGTATCACGATCCGTCCCGCCCACAGCGTCGTGAGAGTACGCCACGTCGTGAACATCCGGATTATCAGCGCCGCCCGGACTACCTCAACCGCCGCCCTCACCCCCGCAGGAAATAATGTTATATAAAATATAATATATTGTATTTTATGAAACATGGTGGTATGCTGGTCGGGTGGAGATCATAAGAGCTTGGATCGTAGGCTCTGCCTGGTGGCAGAGCCTACGTGCACGCTGCCAGAGCGGATCATCAAATGCGGTCGCAGTGCTGCTGATGGTACCGATCCTGCTGCTGCTGGCAGGCTTGGTGATCGATTACGGTGTTAAGGTCTCTGCTGAGTCTGACGCTTATGCTGATGCCCAATCGGTGGCTCGTATCGCTGCTGATGCTGGCACATACGGGCATCGTGGGGGTGTCGATAGTACTCGTGCTGTCGCTGAGGGGCGGCAGGCTCTCGCCGCTGCCAACCTCAACGGAGATGTTTGGGTTGAGGGTGAGATGGTGCATGTGCGCACCAGCAAAACCGCGAAAACGTATTTTTTAGGGATTGTCGGTCTCTCCCAGGTCACCGGTACCGCTGAGGCGTCCTCCCGGATGGTTACTAACGATAACGGGTAAGAGGATGGGGGTTTCTCTCGCGCGTATGGACGGCTCCCCGTAGAACCTCGGGGTCGGGGTCTATGCGTAGTCCTGCGATGTATACTGTCTCCCCGTATGATTTTGATGGCTAAGGGCGAGTTTTCACGGTGATGAGGATGCGATCCGTCTCATACGTAGTAGAGACTGGCTTATCATAAAGAAGAGTTGCACGATGTTCAAAAATATCGAGCATCATTCCTACCCCCTGGTAGATCTTATCTAGGAGCGGATCAGATTAAGCATGAGCGGGAAGAGCATAATCCCGATAAACACGATAGACAACAGCGGAATAAAAACGCTAAGTGATTCGCTGTCACGATTCGCTTTCTCATGGGTCTCGTTGAGCATCTTAACACGCAGTGAGGATCCCGCACTCTTGAGGGACGTATACACGGCGGCACCGCTTTCACCAGCCAGCTGCACGATCTTAGCCGCCTCAATCAGGGAGGAGACCTGGATGCTCTCACCTAAGGTCACGAGTGCTTCCCACGGCTGCTGATACGTGTACTTAGCATATGCGATGGTGCGTGCGATACGGGTGAACACCCACGAGTTGCCGACTGAGGCTGCGTTTTCTAGGGCGACTGAGGGTGCTGCCCCGCGGCGGCGTTCCATCGCGACTAGCTCTAAGAAGACCGCTACGGAGCGGGTGAAATCATGCCGTGCCTGCTCAGCACGCTCTTTGAGTTGCAGTGCCCGTAGGTACCATCCTAGTCCCATGCCCGGAAGGATGAGCAGGATCGGGATAATTAGCGGGATCCCCAGTAGTCCCATTGTCATGCTCAGCGCCAGCGGGGTGATACCTCCGATGAGAGCCCAGAGTGCCCGCTGATAGTAAAATTCGGTCTTGGAGATACCCAGGATCTCCAAGTCGGCAGCATTGACACCCACAAATTTTTGTAGCCGCTTACTCTCGGGTAGGTGAGCGATAACCCACGCGCCCACACGCTCTTGACGATCCGGGGTGCGGACTGTGATCTCCTCACCCTGAGCCTGCTGCAGGCTAGGCTTGTGTACCTGCAGATTCTCTAAGGCGCTGGTGAGCTGTACCTGCTGCGGCAGTAGTGGGGATAGTAGTAGAGCGATACCCCACCCGGCGGCAGCACCGCAGAGGATTAGTAAGACAATCATCATGAGCGTACCTCCTGAGGATGAGCCGCACCGGTAGGATCATCGGTGAGGATACGGGGGATAGGATCTGGGGTGATACGCATCCGCATCATCCTCAGTACCAGCAGTGCGAAAGCGACTAGAGCGGCAAAGACGATCTGCCCTAGTGGGCTGCGGTATGGACCCGAGAGCGTGGGGATGAAAGGTACTGCCACGATAAGACCCAAAATGAGGATGTTGATGATGGCTACTGTGGTACGCGGGGTCGCTTGGGTAGCGATAATCTCACGGCGTACCGAGACCTCCTCACGGGTCTGCCTTGCCAGCTCGCTAAGAGCGTCCGCAAGTCCCTGCCCGCGTTGGCGTGCCGCTAGGATGAGGGAGGAGACCACTAAATCGGCGGTGGGGTCATTGAGATCTTGAGCGAATGCCCGCAGCGCCCGCTCTGTCCGCCAAGACGAATTCAGACGCGCGATGAGCTTGCGCAGGTGAGGACGCAGCGTATCACCCGCATTCGAGTAGGAGGCCTTCAGAGCACCCTCCAGATGGGAGCCTGTACTGATAAGCCCGACCAGGTTATGCGTCCATGCGGCAATATTGTCCAGCAGATCCACGGACTTATCCTTAGGCAGGAACAGGGCCGGACCCATAAAGATCAGGATGGGGACGATGATGACCATAATAGGCCAGCGCAGCAGCACCCAAAAGATCAGCCCGGCGAGGATGCTGAGGATAAGACGGGTCGTGTCGATACGACGTATCTTATCCTGCAGCGTGAGGTACCGCTGTTGCAGTGCCCCTGGCGGGGCAGTGTTCTCTAGGGTCTCATCGTTGCGGGTTGCTACAGCGATCATCAGAAGGGTAAGACCACCAATACAGACCATGACGGCTAGGACGATCAGGATGGTACTCACGAGCTGTACACCCCCTGTAGGGGTGCCTGCCACCCAATATGGTGAAGATCCGAGAGAGTTTTCGGGTTGGTGGGGGCGGATCGGAAGACGGGGTCTGCCCACCCCTCCGGCATCTCAAAAATGTTGTTGACGCTCACCTGCCGCCCGCCTTCTCCGGCGAGGACTTCACTAACATGGGTGACCTTACGGACAATCTGCCCGCTATAGGGATCCCGAATCTTTTTCATCTGCACAATAAAATCCAGCGAGTCTGCCAGCTGCCGGGAGGCGTAATCGTAGGTGTACCCGTCTGCCATCGCCAGACCGGCAAGACGGTCGATCGCTTTCTCCGGGGAGTAGGCATGCACGGTGCAGAAGGTGCCGCCGGCGATCTGCATCGCCTCAATGAGCGATGAGATTTCTGAGCCGCGGACCTCACCGACCATAATATGTGAAGAGTTCAGGCGCAGCGCCTTTTCGACGCACTGCTTGAGCGTGTACTCACCCACGTTATGGCCCGCTGCGTCTTTCTCACCGGTGCCGGGTCGGTACTGCATCTCAATCACCGGCAGCACCCGGTGACGCTGATCGTTCAGGTGCAGCTCACGCTCTTTTTCGATCGTGACAATCTGCTCGGTCGGGTCAATGACCGCCGCAAGAGCACGCATGAGCGTGGTCTTACCGTCGCCAGGGTCACCAGCGACCACAATAGACTTACGGGCGGTAATCGCGGCGGTGAGGAAGTCCCGAACCTCCCGTGTGAGAGTGTTCAGGTTCTCCAGGTCATCGAGGGTGATGTCGATATACCGGTGGATACGCAGGATAACGGTGGGACGCTGCGCGATCGGGGGTGCTACCGCCGCCAGACGGATATACCCCATAATATCCAGGTCAAGATCGGGGTTTGCGGTAGAGAACGGGCGGGAGGCCTCACCTTGGGACTCGGAGATATGCCGGATCATCTCCATGAGCTCCTGGTCGCTGCCTGCTATCGGTGGCATGCGGCGGCGGGTGCCGTCGGTAAATTCGGCGAAGACCTCGTCGTAGCCGTGGATGTGGATGTTATCGATCTCGGGGTTATCCACGAGCGGTTGTAGCCGCCCGAGCCGGAAGATCGCGTCGAAGACCGCTTGAGCGATCTGGTGGGTGTACTCGTTATCCCACTTACTGATCTCACCCTCCGTGGCCAGCAGGGAGCTCTTGGTCTCAGAGATAACACGGCTGATAATGGCCCGTGCCCCCTGGTGACGCTGCTGTTCACTGTCGCTGGTGAGGATTTCCGGGTCAGAGCTGAGTCTCTCCGAGACAAGCAGACGGATAGCCTCGACATCCTCCCACACCTGCTGCTGATTCTGCTCTACCCCGGAACCAGCCTGCGCGTGAGGACCCTCCACATTGGGGACAGGTTGTGCGGGGGTGGTGAGGATTAAAGACTGCGCCAGAGGTGGTAAGGATGGTGAGGCTGGGGTGTTGTGCTCGGTCATATCGGGCATACCGGTTATACCTCCTCTAGGATGCTGCGGGATTGCTGGGCGAGGTGCTGCACCGTGGTTGCGTACTGCCGCAGCGCGGCGGGGTACTTACTCTTATGTTTACCTGATGGGGCGATCCCATAACTGTAGTAAGCAGCCTGCATCGGGTCATACGGTAAGGTCGCCGCCACCGGCACATTCAAGGTCGCTGCGACCTCCCGGGCAGGGTAATTGCCGGTGAGAGACTCATGCAGGATAAGACGGTATGAATCCTGCTTCCCTGAGCTCTCTAGGTATGACCCCAGCCGGGTGATATTCTCTTGAGCTGCTGAGATATCTACGAGCGTGGATTTAAGGTGAGCGAGGGTGACGGTAGAGGCACTGAGGATAGACAGCCTAGGGTCCTTATCGGTGATTCGCCCCAGGTCGATGATAGTATCAACCCCGGCTTTTTCTGCCTCATAGCAGACACTCATCAAATCAGCCCAGAAGCTGGTGTACCCGGCGGCTGCGGCAGGAGATGCCGCCGCCGCCAGCAGATGCTTCGGGTAGGGGCCGCCGCTGACACTGACCGGGTCTTGTGCGAGAGGGATCAGCTGAGCCCACAGAGAGTCTAAGGACGGGGCATAGGTGTGGAAGGACTCGATGAGATAGGAGATCCCGCGGCGGTAGGGGATTGCTGCCTGCATGAATCCTGCCATCACAGAGGAGGGCGCGGTCGTATCTGCCTCAATGAGGAGGACGGGATTTTCCCAGGTGAGAGCTAACGCGAGTGAAGAGACACTAACACCGGGGGAGCCGTGTGAGGAAAAGCTGGAAATGATCGTCATAGTATTTACCTACTCCTCACTGTTACCGGTGAGCGCGACAACAGCTTTCTTATTAGCTATCGCTTCCATAAGAGCACGGTCGTTAGAGGTATCAGTAGGGACGAAAACGTCGATTTTGACGTAACCGTCTTTCGTGGTGGTGACGGTATCGACCTTACCCTGAGCAGGGTTCCCGCCGCCATCCTGTGCGGGGGCTGTAATCGTGACTCTGTCCCCGGTCTTCAAAGGCCGGGAGGGAGTATTGGTCTCTGGCAGGACTACACCAATCAATTCCTGACCCTCGGGAAGCGTGAGAGAGTCCGTGGTGTCTTGGGTGAGGATCAGCTGCCCAGCAGATATATCCTTCGTCGCTTTCTTACCTATGATCTTACGGCGATCCTCAACCTGGATTGTGCCCGAGTTCGCATCTTTAATATTAACTGTTGTGAGAGATTCCTCAGTAATAGTTTGTCCCCGCGAGATATCACTTTTGACAGATAGTACCTGCTGTGGGGTGTCCTGCAAGGTTAAGGCGTAAGCGCCGAGGCCTCCTACGATGGCCAGCGAGGTGCCCAGAAGCGCGATTTTACGGGTTTTTGTTTTAGGCTTACTGATCTTCTCTCCCTTCCCGGCAGAGCGGGACGGGGCAGAGTTTTGCGGGGCTGCTGACATTGGTAAAAATATCCTTTAGTGGCTGATACTTGCAACAATGATAAATATAATAATACTATTATATATTATATTTACTTTTAGGTGTAGTAGGTTTATAGGAGGGTCATATGCAGCGCAGGCGTACCCGCTCCACCGGAGTCATCCGACGTAATAGCGCTCACGCATTGCCACGTGTGTACTCTATCAGTAACGGTAAGGGTGGTACGGGCAAAACGTCGATTACCGCAAATATCGGTGGGCTCGCCGCAGCCGCCGGGTACAAGGTCCTGCTGATTGACTTTGACCCGCAAGGAAACCTCAACCGAGACCTGGGATACCAAAACAGTGACGAGGGGAAGGCACAAGCCTCAGCTATTATCACCGGCGCCCCCCTTCCTATTACTGCGGGTATCCGCCCCAACCTTGATATCGTCTTAGGCGGCTCGGAACTCTCTCACGTGGTGACAGCGATGATCCCGAAGATGGTCACGATGAGTGAACCGACTCTTGCTGACCATTTCCACAGCTCTTTAGCTGCCGTAGTGGAGTCCTACGACATCATTCTCATTGATACTCCTCCTGGAGATGCGCTCTTAGTAGAGAGCGCCTTCGCAAACTCGACCGGGGTGCTGATTACGACCCGCCCCGATGAAGCGTCCCTTGACGGGGTGGATCTCACTGCAGACCGTTTCGAGCTGGTCCGTGCGATTAACCCGAAGCTGCAGCTTATCGGCGCGGTCATCTTTGCTACCGGCACTCAGTCCACCCGGATTGACCAGGTGACACGTGAGGCTCTGACCGAAATTTTCGGTGACCCGAAATACGTATTCGACACTAAGATCCGTACTGCTGAGGCTGCGGCGGTGGACTCCCGCCGGGAGGGAAAGCTCATCCACGAAATCGCCCCCGAGGTCGAAAAAGCCGTTTTAGCCAGGTTCTCTGCACTGAAAGCATCCCGCCCTATCGGGGGGAGTTTTCATGCCACCAATCTGGACGGGATCGTTGAGGACTACCAAAACCTCACCCTCGAATTTTTACGCCGGATTAGCTGGTTGGAAGAGCAGACCTCGTAAAACTTTTTACCTTGTATATAAGGAGATCAATAGAGCATGTCACAGCGTAAAAGCCGCGCGGAGTCCTTCACACCGAGCGAGAGTATCCCGCGAATGCAGGATAAGCTAGATCAAATGGGTGGGATCCTCGGCCCTCGTCCCTACCAGGGAGCTATACTGCAATCCCAGAATTATCTAGCGAAAGTGCCAATAGAGGGGAAAGGGGATCAGGGGTCCTCGTACGGGTACTATGTATCCGAAGACGAGGACGTCGACACTCAGGATACCGATACTCAGGATTCCCCTTCGGCGCAGGACGCTGCCCCAATCCAAGACACCGATACTGCCCCTGAGAAAAAACCTAAGAAAAAATCGCGAGCCTCTAAAAAGGTGCTCGTGGCTATGAGCCTTGATGACAACCTGCCTCAGGAGGTCCGGGATTACGCCCGGCAGGAGGGGCTGAACAATCAGGTGGTGATTGAGCGTGCCTTAGAGTTCGTCCCTCTGGAAGAGATCGCTCGTGAGATAGAGCCGCAAGACCCACCCGGCGGGTTCCCGAGTACTCGACGGATCCGCCGTGACGTGAAGACCCGCATGCTTAACGTCTACCTTACCCAAGAGCAGATAGACTGGATTGCCGAGGCCGTTAAGAAAACAGGGGCAGGAAGCCGCAGCCACTTTATCTCCACAGCCCTCAACCTCTTCTTCGAAGCTCAATATTAGTAGCGGCACCACCTCATGACCGCCTACATTCCCATAAAAAGTTTCGTGGCGCTGTCACATTCGTCTCCTCAAGCCGTACTTGATAATGGTATAGGCACATATCACCGCAACAGAAAGAAAAACATCATGGTTTTTTTCCAGCAGCTCATCCTCTGGATCGCTAATGCCCCTGCCCGCATACACGATGCCCGCAAGTCCTTACACGCTAAGGCACAATCCGGTGCAGACTCGGTGGAGTGGATCCTTGTGATCCTTGCAGCGGTAGCAATTGTCGGCATCATCGTTGCCGCAGTGACCGCCTTCGTGAACGGCAAAATTGGTGGCCTCTAAAAAGCCTCATCCTCAGGATGAGTCACAGCGTGGTAGCCAATCAGTCACCTGGCTGATCGCCTTCCCCGTCACCATCGTATTACTGCTCACGGTGATCCAATTCGGCTCCTGGTGGCTGTCATATCATGATGCCTCCAAAGCAGCGAATGCCGCCTACTATACGGCACGGGTTCGCGGCGGTACCCCTAACGAGGGTATCGCCGCAGGAAACCGGGCGGTGGGGACAACCTCCACCATTAAGAACATGCAGGTTGAGGTCGCTAGGAGTGGGGATGCTGTCACGGTGACGGTCACCGGTGAGGCTCCCTCAATTTCGCCTTTGTGGCCGGGGCCAGCTATCACCCATACGATGAGTGGTCCTACCGAAGACTCTCTCTAAGACACACATACATCTCTAAGGATAAAGACCGATGAAGCGCGTATTTTTAGCCGGTGCCTCAATCTTGGCGATGGCAGCGATCCTCCTAGGTATCCCTGCCGGACTGATCGCGGTTGCAGGTAACCCGCTGGCAGATATCGCCTCATGGGGACAGTACCTCACTTCGGCAGATATCGGATCGGTCTTCCTCCTGAAGATTTTTTTGCCCCTAGTGGGGTGGGTGTGCTGGGCAAGCTTCGCGCTGCCTCTGATCTTAGAGATCATCACGCACCTGCTGCACAAGCCCTCTATCAAGCTTCCTGCGGCGCTGAGCTGGCAGCAGGGTCTTGCCGCTGTACTGATCGGCCTGGTGATCTCAACCTCGGTCGGTGCCTCGATAGCGCCTGTGATGGCGACCCCAAGCGTGAGCAGTTCAGCTGGAGTGAACCCGCAGGTAGATCTCACAGCTGAGAGAGCCGGGTTAGAATCCTCAACAGCTCAGTCTCAGCATCATGCGGCTGATCAGCAAGGGAAAACCCCAAGCGTGCGGTACCAGGTGCACGGGTATGAGACCCTGTGGGATATCGCCCACAAGACACTAGGTGACGGTAACCGGTACGTGGAAATCCTGAGCCTGAACATGGGGCAGATTCAGCCTGACGGTGCTGCCTTGGACCAGACACAGCTTTTGCATGAGGGATGGATCCTAACCCTACCAGCTGATGCTCAGCTGCCCGCCCCGCAGCAGAGCGTTATAACGGTGCAAGAGGGAGATACACTCTCAGGTATCGCCCAGCAGCAGTACGGCGACTATGAGGCGTACCATCAGATTGCTGCCCAAAACGCTGGAGTAACCCAGGCTGATGGCACCACGCTAACGGATGCGGATATTATCCAACCCGGTTGGCAGTTAACCCTCCCTGGCGACGGTGCCGCCGCTACCTCTCCCTCTGAGGTACCCGCGCAGCCTGCTCCTGAGCAGCACAGCCCGAAGGCACAGGAAAACCCGCAGACTCCCGCCTCCCCCTCAGAGAGCACCCCGCAGGTGCCGCAGACCGATTCGCAAGCCCCTCAATCCCCCGAGCATTCTGAGTCTGCCGCCCCTGCTGTACCAGCACCGGAAGGTGCCCCTGAAGCTTCTTCGGCTCCGCAGTCTGCCTCGCCTCAGCATGCTCCGTCTGAGCCGGATACTCCTACCGAATCGGCACCTGCTAACTCTGATACTGCCGAGGCCCCTACGCTTATCCCGGGCACCTCAAACGAGCCGTCCGAGGCAACATCCCCAGCAGCAGATACAGCCTCACACACCACCGAAGAGGAAAGCGCACCTTGGGCGACCTTCGCCGGTGTGGGAGCTCTGCTGGCAGGCGGTATCTTAGCTGCGGTGGCTGCCCGCCGCTTCTACCAGCGCCGCCGACGCCTACCCGGGCAGGACCGAGACTTCAGCGATGACGCCTATGATACGTACACCGCTCTTGCCCATGAGGCATACTCCACCGGTGACCGCGGCGGAATCGAGGATATTCACAGTGCACTGAGAATCCTCAGTAACCACGCTTACGACACGCAGAGCCCTGCCCCTGAGCTTAACCTGATCACAGTCGATGAGCATACGATCACCCTATACTTGGCGTCCCCTGCCTCTCTGCCCTTCCCATATACACCCCGTGAGGACGGCACAGTCTGGGACATCGCACTGTCTGACATTCCCGACTATGTCCCCGAGGCACCGGCACTCTACCCCGCATTAGCGACCCTGGGCACCGATCGTCAGCAGCGGCTTATCCTGCTTAATCTGGAACAGGCTAACTCGCTAAGCGTGAATGCTCCTGAACCGGTAGCGGCATCAATCTTTGCTGCGTACGCCACCGAGATCGTCGCTAACCCGTGGGCAGATAACCTGCGCTTATCGCTCGTTGGGCACCACAACCAGCTGGCGCAGTCTCTAGGTGGCTCCCGAGTAAGTACGTACAGTACCGAACAGATCGAGGAGTGTATCCGCGCGTTAGAATCTGAAGCGACGGCAGCCCGTGATTTCCTCACCCGCCACGGGTATACCTCCCCACGCGAGATCCCTCTCAGTGCCGATACCGAGGCGTTCACCCCGCATATTGTGATGGTCTCGGAAAGCGTGGATGAAGCATCACGAATGAAAATTCACAAGATCATCCAGGGAATCCCGCGTGCCGCTTTAGCGGTTATCTCCCAGGACACCCCCGGCAGCAGCTACAGTATTACCGCACAGGTACACCCCCACGAGCTCGACCCCACCGCTGTTTTAGAGCCGCTCGGGATCACCTTCACCCCCCAGTACCTGACTGAGACTGAGCTGCAATCAGCAGCTGATTTGCTGCAGGAGACCTCACAGGAGCCGACGGGTACCTCACTGCTTAGTGAGGAACCTGATCCCGCTGATACTCCACGCAGCTCTGACTCGTCTGCGGTGGTGGGCGATAGCTTAGAGGACGCGGCCGATGAGCTTCTCATCAGCCAGTACCTTACCCCCACCACGGCGGCGCAGCTTCTTGCCCCCACTCTCACGGATGGGCAGAGCATTGGTTCCCGCCACCCCTTCCTGGCACTTTTGGGACCGGTGAGGCTCTTAGACCCTGCAGGGCAAGCACCGACCGGATCCAACGGCAAGGTATCTCCTACAACTACTGCCCGCACGGTCGCGCTCACCGCGTTCTTAAACCTGAACCCGCAGGCGACGACCGAGCAGTACCACCAGGCGTTCTGGCCGGGTAAACACTATGCGCTCAAAAGCGCGACATCCTCCCGGAATAAGCTCACGAACCAGACCCGAACATACTTGGGGAAGGACCCTGAGGGTAACGACTATCTTCCTCACGCCTCCGGGGTCTACAACCTCAGCAGCAGCATTATGAGTGACTGGGATATCTTCCAGCACCTGATAGGGACTAATATTGCGACCGCCTCAACCACCAGCCTGTTCGCTGCGCTCAAGCTGGTCCGGGGGGCACCTTTAAGCGGTGTCAAAGAGCGGCATTACACCTGGGCTGAGGCAATCCGGGAGACGATGCTCGACACCATCATTGATGTCGCCTATGAGCTTGCTGCCCGATCCCTAAGGACCGGGGACACCCAGACCGCCCGGGTTGCGGCCCGGATCGGTCGTGAGCTTGACCCCGCCAATGAGGCGCTGTGGCGTGCAAGCCTGCAGGCTGAGAGTATCGCCGGTAATAAGGAAGCTGCCCAGCAGCTCGTACAGGATCTCGCAGCCTACCTGGAGCAGTTCGATGATGAGATGACCGAGCAGACTGAGCAGCTCATCCAGGATCTCAACCTTGTAGGTGTCTAGCGTATGCCTGCCGCCCCTCCTGTGACCCCGCCGCGTCCTCACCCGGTGATCATAATGGTCACTGCGGTCATAGCGGCAGTTATCACCGCCCTCACCCCTGCCGCCGTACCGGCACTAGGTGTCATCGTAGGCGTACTTTATGGTGTCCCAGCAATCCTGTGGGATATCAGGCACCATATACTCCCGGACTATTACACCTACCCGCTTGCCGCTGCCGCCGCTGCCAGCGGTACTGTACTTATCCTGATGGGGCAGGCAGCTACCGGAATCACGATGCTGCTGACCGGGGGTGCTACCGCCGGGGTGTACCTCATCCTCGCCCTGGTGAGCCCGATGGGTCTAGGAGACGCTAAGCTCGCCGCTGGTGCCGCTGCCTTTGTGGGATATTACGGGTGGCTGCCCGCCGCAGCGGCTTTCATCCTGACCTATGTGGCGGCGCTACCTCAAGCACTCTATGCGGTGTGGCAGAAGCAGACGATGGTGGCTCTAGGACCAGCAATCCTAGCCGCAGCGGCAGGCGTACACCTCTGGAATACAATACAGTGTATAATATAGAATATTATATTTTATTGGCATCATGAGGCGCTGACATCCTCCCACAAGCCGCATCAGTACGCCATAATAAGGATGTCCGATACGATTACACATACATCCGTAATGAGAGGACTCAGAGGTTCATGACCCAAACTACCAGACTATTAGTTCCTGCCGCTGCCGTCATGGCGGCACTGCTGCTGGATGGCTGCCAAGCCTCCAGCAGTGGTGAGGGGAATCTTCCCGCATCCTCTGAGGGCTGGTGAGATCGTGCATGCGGTTCCGTTTGAGGGTAAGGATATTGTGGTGGTGGACGCGGCAGCACGCAACGTAGCACCCTAGAATATAAGTCTGACTAGTGTTTATGCCTATTTTTGCATATAGCCAGATGCCTATATAGCCCACCAGGAATGAATACAATGCGTAGTGTTATAAACAATATTTGTAGACGTCGGGATGACTCAGCCGAGCGGGGTGACACCAGCATCGAGCTTATCCTGCTGACCCCTGTAGTCATCCTGATTATCGGCGTCATTGTCTTTGGTGGGATTATCGCCCGAGCACAGTCCGTGATCGGTACCGCTGCGTCTGCTGGTGCCCGTGATGCGGCATTGACACGTACTCCAGCGGCTGCTGAGTCAGCAGCTCGTGACGCAGTAGCCCGTAACCTCCAGGAGCTCAAATGCTCTCAGCTGGAGGTCAACGTTGATAATACAAGTGCAGTTAATGCTGAGCCTGATACCTCTATAGGGAAGCGCACTATTACGGTGCATGTGCGATGTACCGTTGAGACGAATCCGATGGGGTTGCCATCATTGCCCGGTGCTCGCTCGTATGAGGCGACGGGGACGGCTGCTGCAGACGTTTTCCGCTCTGAAAACTGACTGCCTATTTCTTAGGGTGCGCTTTTCGAGAATATTTCGGGGCGCACCTATTTTCGTTCAGATCCAAAGTAGAACCCGATGACGGACGCTACAAGGGTCTGGATGGAGGTAACGATAGTAGTCATGAGATGATCCATACGAGCGGCGGTGCTCGTCAGATCTAATGAGTAGATAATCATGGAAAACCCATAAATACACACGAGAGCTGCTAGGAGGATGTAGCCGTAGTATGCGCGGGTCCTCTCACGTTTCTTGTGTAGCTCATTGAGCTGCATAAACGGTTTCGTGAGGGGAGGTTCGCTTTCGACGATACTTGGCTCGTTGGAAAGAGACTCTGTGCTTTGAGACTCTACAGGACTAATCTTGAGCACAGGTGTTTCCTGTGGCTCCTCATTTTCTTCGATCATGATTCGCTCCTTTATGTTATCTTCTTCGATCATGATTCGCTCCTTTGCGTAGAGTTTTTGAGCTATGTACATAGAGTACTTCATTTTGTGTATATAGTATACATGAATCATGTGTATACAAAACGAATAAAATTATCATGTAATATGTCTCTTATGTGTAATTTATGTGTACTATGGGGATATTGGGGGTGTATATTTTAGGAGTATTACGGTAAAACTGCTACGTTCACCTAAGTTTAACGTTCAACAACTCAACTCATCACCACATACTCACAATATGCGAAGGAGGGGATCTTCAAGTGACCATCGTCCAGAAGTGCCCAACATCACGCCTGAGCGTGAACATCAACGCCGACACTGTTGACATTCTCAACAGGTTTAAAGAGCAAGGGCAATCAGCTACCGAGACTGTTCGTCAGGCTCTGGCGGCCTACGACTACTTTAAGAAGGAGATTGATGCAGGTCGTCGTATTCAGACCGTCGATAAGAATGGTGAGCAACGCACTGATGTTGTCTTCACCTAATATCACTGTCTAGAACCTCAAGGTGGGGCACCAGATTTATCACTGATACCCCACCTTTTTTGTGTCTTACTGTCACAGCCTGCCTGCCGGTAGGTACTTATATGGGGTGATGAGTAAGGCTAAAAAGATCGCGATCACCAGTATTGTCGGGGTACTCGTATTAGGGTTCCTCGTGTGCATGCTGGGTTTTATCCTGCTTGCAGGGTATATCGCCTCTAATGAGAATGCCCATAAGGAGCTTGCCAAGGACGGACGCAGCTGTGTTCCGATGGCACCTCCGGATGGTAATCCTTATCAGGAGAAGTTTCAGGCTGCTGCCGCCCGAGGGCAAGCACCTTCTGGTGGGGACGGTAAGTATGTTGTGCCGATGGCGGGGGTCATTACCTCCCCTTACGGTCGGCGTGATAACCCTCTAGGTACTGGTGGGGACGCGGATGATGCCTTGAATTTCCACCGTGGTGTAGATATTGCCGGTGTTCCTGAGGGGACACCGTTTTATGCTGCGGCTTCCGGGACCGTTAAGTCTGTTGACTATGGCGGACCTGATGGGGGTAACGGCATTATCATCTCGGGCGATGATGGGGTGGAGTACTGGTACTGGCATGCCGCCACAGGTACTTCTAAGGTGCGTCAAGGTCAGCATGTGGAGGCGGGTACTGAGCTTGCCGGTGCTGGCCAGACCGGTCTTGCCAGTGGTGTCCATCTGCATTTTGAGATCCATGTTAATGGTCAGCACACCGACCCGGTGCCCTTTATGAAAGAGCGTGGTATCACGCTTGGGCAGGGCGGTGACCAATCCGGCGGCGGTCAGCACAAAGACGGCGGTGGGGACAAAAAAGAGCAGAAAAAGCAGGAAAATCAGAGTGTAGAGACTGTCTCCGCCAATGGTGGGCGTATTACCTGGTCTCCTGAGCAGATGAAGAACGCCGCGACTATTGTCTCAGTTGCTAAGCAGCGTGGCTTGTCAGAGCGAGGCATGATTATTGCGTTGATGACCGCTTTGCAGGAATCAACTTTGAATAATTTGGATCATGGAGATAGGGACTCGGTAGGTCTTTTCCAACAGCGCCCCTCTCAAGGGTGGGGGTCAAAGGACCAGATTATGAATCCTGAGTATGCCACAAACGCTTTTATTGGTGGGCAAAAAGGGGAGTTCCATCAGCGAGGCTTATTGGACGTTAAAGGGTGGGAATCCCTAGAACTAGGGGAAGCCGCTCAGCAAGTGCAGAGGTCGGCTTATCCTGCCGAGTACACAAAGTGGGAAGCTACCGCGCGTGAAATCTACGAGCATGTAAAAGACGCAGATGGTCATGGTGTTGTGGGGCTGACCTTGTGCGATTCGGAGAGCGGTAAGAAGGCCATAGCCTCACACGGGGAATCGTCTGATCAGAAAGCTCAGGCGAAAGGTGACGAGAAAAAAGAGGATAAGAAAGACTCTGAGGCTGCGCCCTCACCCTCTGGTGAGGAGCAAAAGCAGGAAAGTGACCAGCACAAAGACGGTGATGGGGACAAGAAGCCTGCTAAGAGTCGTCCGCTCACAAGTGAAGAGCGTCAGCGGGTGTTAGAGACCGCTGCCAGTGGTGTAGGAGACGGCAGTACTTACCGTCAGGGCGGTAACGACTTCAAAAGCTGGGATGCCTCCGGGTATGTGCAGTGGGTATACCGGCAGGCGGGTGTGAATCTTCCTCGCACGCATCAGTGGG
>NZ_KV793064.1:0-31555 GCF_001808385.1 Rothia sp. HMSC08A08 | reverse complement strand
GGCCACAGGAAACATAGAACCAAAACTCAACTAGGCACATGCTGACCGATACAGAAAAGATCCCTCACGGTAACACATATCGTGAGGGATCTTTTCTGAGAAAATACTCTACGATGCCATTTTCGGCCGAACCTCAAGGTCGTCGGGGCACATGGTCTGAGCCAAAACCGCAGAACCACCCAACACCACATAACCGCGACCCGTTGTTAGAGTTACCGGTGCACGGCGCGGTAGCGTCATTGAGAACATATCGCCGTCGTAGTCAATATGCGGCTGCAGAAGCACACCGGTACGCGACTTACGCACCGCCTTCGTCCAGTGCGAATACATGGTGCGCAACTCACCCGGCTTACCCGAGGCAATGACACGGACAAATGGGGACTCCGCTTTAAGAAGATTAGCAATTCCCTGGTCAGCATCATCAATACGTTCCGCATCGTCAATCAACAAAAGCACTGGTTCCTCGGTAATTTCCAGCTCTGCTGCAAGGGAGTTAATATCCTGTGGAGTCGTAGCCTTCCGATCAAAATCACGATGCGCCAGCGGCGAGCGCCTGCTGCACATAACCCACACTTGAGCGTTCGTTTCTCCACGATCGCGCTGTTTCATAACGGAGTCAGCGATAGCCTGAAGCAGGGTCGATTTGCCGGAACGCGGTGATCCGCCGATAAGCGCACTTTCCCCTTCATAAAGCTCGAATGCTATTGGTTTGAGGTTATGCTCGGCAATACCCACCGGAATAATCCAGTTTTCTCCGCCAATCACTGGCTCTACACCTAGCTGGGAACGATGCACCAGGGAAGGCAGCTGCCCAATAACATCGGGCTTATCGACCGTACCCCAACGCTGCACGACCTGCTGAACGGCATCGTCAAGGCTCATCTGCGGTATTGCTACCTGAATTTGTCGGATGGTATCACTATCGACGCAACGTCCGGGCACAGCGGCTGGGATGTCAGTTCCTCGAATCCTGTAAGTAGTGTAGTCGTAGGAATCGGAGAGGTGAAAAAGCCAGCGCTGCTGGGTTACGTCACTAACAACGGCAGGAATTCCCTTCAAACGACTTGTCGCCATCATGAAGTGCATTCCTAAGGCAGGCCCCTCGGAGTATACGCGGTGGAAAGCTCCCAGGTAGTCGGTTCCGGTGTACTCCATGAATTCGTCGCGCAGGGTGCCGTAACCGTCAATAAGGATAATGAGTTTACGCGTATTAGCCGGATTAGAGCGGCGGCGTTCCAGCTCAACCATAAGATGCCGTAAGAACCTGGTCTGACGTTCCTTGGCACCTTCACCAGGACCTACATAGGCGCTCACATGCGGCAGGTTTTTCAAGGGGGCTAAAGAGCCCGGTCCCAAGTCAAGAACGAGCATATCGAACTGATCAGGAGGTGTGTTCAGGCAGAGGGTAAGCGCCATGGAGGCAAGCCCGGTGCTAGTGCCGCTACCGGGAGTTCCGACGAGGAACATATTGCTGACGTTGGTATCCCAACCGGCGGGTACCTGAACCTGGTCTTCGGGTATATCGGCGAGACCGAAGAAGACGGTACTGCCCTGAACGGTACCTACAATCGGAGTGTCACCATCTGCGGGTGCGGGTTCGTCAATCCCGTAAAGGGGCTTCTCGAATCCGTTCAGCGGCAGGTTATCGCCGAGGGCTTCGGGCCAGACTTTGCGCGGCGGGGCATAGCGCTGCTCGTGGTTGGCTTCGACGATGGCGTCGATCAGGTTGTCGAGGTCATTCGCATCGGTCTTCTTCGGTTTCGGCAGTGCACGCGGTGCCGACGGAATGCCAAAGATATTGGTAGAGCGCATTTCAATAGGGTCTCGTTCGACAACGCCGCTGTACCCGGTTACCAGCGCGGTCTGAATGGGGGTAATATCTGTTTGCCCCAGTTTGATGTAGGCGCGGCCCATCTGGGAGCGCTCGATGGATGCGGCGTCCGGCACCTCAATCACGTTGGAGGAGTCGTCTTTAGACTGCACGCGCAGCGCAACACGCAGGTTGGTGTTCGCCAGAATGTCGTTGTTCACCACGCCAGCGGGTCGCTGGGTTGCCAGGATCATGTGCACGCCGAGGGTACGACCCACGGCACCGATGCTCACGAGCGAGGTCAGCACATCCGGGAAGTCCTTGGCGAGCATGGCGAACTCGTCAATCACCAACAGCAGGCGCGGCATAGGTTCTGGCGGGTTGGTGGCGTGGTATTCGATGATGTTGTCCACGCCCTCCCCGGCGGCAGCGAAGAGCCGCTGTCGCCTTTCCATTTCAGCTTCGAGGCTGATCAGCGCACGGTTTGCGAGCTGTTCGTCGAGGTTACTGATGGTGCCGATGGTGTGCGGCAGCCGTTCACAGGCTTTGAACGCCGCGCCGCCCTTGAAGTCGATCAGAATGAAGTTGAGGCGCGTGGGGTCGTTATGGGCCGCCAGACCGGCGACGAGGGATCGCAGGAATTCACTCTTACCCGAACCCGTGGTACCGCCGACAAGACCGTGCGGACCGTCTTTGACGAGGTCGAGGGTGTACACACCTTGGTCGCCAACGCCGATTTCGGTGCTGTATCCGGTGGATTTCTGCCAGGTGTTAATAATCTTTTGGGCGGTGGGTGGCGTGCCGATGCCGGTGAGTTCGGGCAGGCGCACCAGCCCGGGCAGACCCGCACCGGGGATGATGAGCTCAGGGTCGTCGAATTCCGCAAGCATCCGCGCCAGTTTTGTGACGTAGTCAAGGTCGATGCCGCCGATAATAACGTCGTTGACGGTACGGCGTTTCTCGGGTTCGTAGAAAGTTGCGGCGGCGTCTTCGTCCACTGTAACAACTACGGTACAGGAGGCGGGAAGCTGCTCTTCAGAGTAGGCGATTACGATACCAGTAACTTTATGGACCGGCTTGTCTCGTCGAGCCATTTCACGTGCGTTAATGCCGCGCCCAAACCCGAGGAGTTTACGAGCAGGTGCATCGCGCCCTTCAGTCAAAGTTTCGGAATCAATAACGAGCATGAGTCCGGGGCTGAGCAGTCCGTCGATGCTCTGCTGCAGATTCTTGAGCATAGCTGTGGATTGCTCGTAGTCCTGCGAAATCCATCGGCCACCCGTGGAAGATCCACTCTGTCGAGTATGCGGCAGCCACGAGGTCCACGACCACTCATCTTCTTTTCCACGGTCGAAAAAGACGCCTAGGGTGAGGTCTGCGGGTCCGCAGTGGGTCACGGCCTGCATCACGAGGCTGCGCGCTAGGGCGAGGGCCCCTTCCCTATCCCCCACGATACCGATAACACCGGCGTCAGTGAGGTCGGCAATCATTGGGACACCCCGTAATTGAGAAGAATCGAGAAGGTCTTTTACTTCTTTTTCGGGTTCTTGCGTTGTCGAAAGGTCGTTTTTGGGAATCCAGGCGTAGTTCCCGTACCCCACATGCAAGGTCATAAAATCGGCCGCAGTAAAGCGCCGCTGCCATACTTCTACACTGGGAAGCTTGATGCGCCGGGCTACGCTGGCGGGGTCAGGGGCGAGTTCCTGCAGACGCAGACGTTCATAATTATAGATATCTTGAAATTTTTGTTTGGTTTCGTCAATCTCTTTCTCGAACCGGTTTTCTTCCTCTCGCTTATCGCGTTTAAAACGCCATTTCTGCTCTATCCACATTACAAAAGCCGCAACCGGACTCAACAGGGCAAAAAGCCCGTACCGAGGCTCACGCATAATAGCAACCATCGCACCGGCAAAAATCAACGGTGCGATTACCGTAGCAATGTTAAATCGGCTGGGCTTATTAACGTTCTTCCGCTTCGGTATTTTGACGGTATCTGATTCGGGCATAAGAGCCGCGCGCGGCGGACGGTTGAAGGGTGCCGTGCGGCTGGGGGTCAGGTTGGGAAGCGACCCTGCGCGCGGTGCCAGGGTTTCAGTGAGCTGCGGGCGCACAAGCAATGCCACTCCCCCGGCGTAGATGACGGCTTCGTCGTCTACTTCTACCCCATCTTCGCCCAGTTTTGCGCCGTTCACGTAGGTTCCGTTGGTGGATCCCGAGTCTTTGATGAGTACCCCGTTGTCGGTCTGGGTGGCGGTGAAGTGTTCCCAGGATGCGCTCTCGGTTTCCAGCACCACATCGGCCTGGGGGGAACGCCCCGCCACGAGGGCGCGACCGCTCGGTAAGGGCAGGATGCGCCCCGCATGCAACCCGCCCGCGACGGTGATGGACCATCCGTGAATGGGTTCGGCAACCGGCGTGGGGGCGTATCCGATGGTGCTGCCTTCGAGCAGCACGACGGTATCCATCGTGGTGTCACCGGTGACCGGCTGGGAGTCTACATAGAGCGGGTCGTCAGCGGCTATCTCTGGGCCGCCCGCCGTGTAGACGATCTGCCGCAGCGTGGTGTTCTCCTGCCACGAATCGAGTTCGATACTTTTCTGAAAAGATTCGAGGGATATTTGGATTCGCATACTGTTCCTTTGACGATCTCACAGCCCTGTACAAGACGGCATCTTATATTCTTTATTTGGAATATATACTAGTCAATTGCTATTCATTGTAGGTTTCCGTTCGAGTTCCACGCTCTGCAAACCAGACGATGCGCGGTTCCTGATCGTTGCTCGGCTCGGGCCGCAGCCCCAGACTCTGCTCCGTAGCATGGAGTGTCTGCACGGGCGCAGTCGTTGGGTTTTCATGAGTGAAATCGAGCGCGTCGCCCGCAATCGCCTGAGCGGCATCGAGCCTCATGCTTTCCAGCACGCGAGTGACAGCCTCCGGCTTGCGTTCGTGCACCTTATCGATCGCATAGGCGAACGCCAGCACCGCGTTGTGGGAGCGCGCATCCGCATAGGGAGCGGCGGATTTGAAGGCTTGGTCATCCTGCAGGGTCATGTAGGATGAATCCTGACCCATAACACGCACCGCTTCGAGGAAGGCGGCGAGCCCCCGCCCGGGGTCATCGGACTGCAAAGCCAAGGAGTCTGACATGTTGTACCCAACGGTCGTCAGGTTTGCCGAGACCGTGCCCCCCTCAGCCACAAGGGTTCGCGCGAAAATGGGCGATACGGCCTGCGGACTCAAAAGAATCTGAGCCGTCACCCCGGCGTATTGCAGCTCTTTGACGATTTTAGCTTGACGAATTGCCGAACCCGAAACGAAGATATTCGCCGAAGCCCCGTAGCTCTGGGACTCTTTCTTGACGTCTTGCGCCAGCTCACGCACATCGGTATCGCGGTCGTACGCATGTTTGGCGGCAACCTGCGGAATCTTCACCTCAGTATCCTTGGGAGCTATCACGATGCTCTGGGTACTCGGCTGCGAAGCCTGCATATACGCCTGCGAAAGCTGCTCGGGGGTGGGCGCCAGGCTCCAGACTCCGCGCCCGGTATCTACGCTGTCGTAGACCTCAATCACCGGGATGCTGCTCTCACGTGCCGCGTTCGTCGCACCCTTAATATGCTCACCCGAGGAAGAAATAATAATCCCCTGAACGCCCTCAGATTTGAGTTTTTCGACGGCATCACGAGCCCCGTCAGGGGTTCCCTTATCGTTAGCGACCGTCAGCTGAACGGGGGTTTTACCAAGATCCAGACGATGCGCGGCCACCGCAGCACCCTGGGCAGGGAGCACCCATTCGGAGCCTTCCGCATCCTCGCCGTAGGTCATAATAATCCCGATTTTGGCGTCGCGATTATTGTTGTTCGGCAGCGTAATTTCCTGCGGAACAACGGGGGCTATCGCCTCGGTATCGCCGGGTGCGCGCAGGGGCCGAATATCCGGTCGTAGCAAATGAGCTGCCACCACGATAACCAACAACAAGACCCCCAGAAGGGCACCCCAGCCAATGATGGTCAGGGGTACCCTTCGGGATGTTTGTTCTTCCTCAAGCTGAGGCTCTGGGGTCACGCTACATGTCCCTAATGTGGAAGGTGTAAACCACCTTCACTTCGGCCTTACCACCGTCAGGCAGGTGGAAGGAGGGCAGTGACTTGAGCTTTTCCAAGGATGCCTTGAACTGTGCCTGCCGCAGCTGCACGGCCGCAATATCCTCGGCACGAACGCTGGTGTAACCCTGCGCGTTCTGCGAGGCAAGCGCCAGCTGGAAGTCGGCGGCGCCAGCTTTCGCGGCGTTCGTCTTCAACGCGCCCAACAGACCCGAACCATCGACTCGGCTATCGCCCAGGTCGAGGATAACTTTGTTGAGGTCGTCGGCAAGAAGCACGGATGCACCCGCCAGGTCGCGGCTGGCGTTTCCGGTGCGCGCATCCAGCTGCTCCAGGGAGCTCTGGGTGACCCCGTCCAAGGATGCCTTGAGGTTCTCAACCTTACCGGCGATGTCACGGCGCTGCGCCTCCAGAGAGTTACCGGCATCGCGCACGATTACATTCGAGGCTTCCGCCAGACCGTAGATCGAGCTGGTGAAGGAATTCTGAATGGAATCGGCACCTGCCGAACCCTGAGCCGATACCTGGCGGATCTCCTGCGAAATCAGGTTGTTGATGTTCTTGCTGGTTTCGTCAGCAGAGTCCTTGAACGCATTCTTGAGAGCTTCCGAAAGTTCGGAGTGCTGGCTGGAAAGTTCATCCAGGTTCTTACCCAGTTCGTCGGATGCGCTAGTCAGCGCCTTGAGCTTTTCATCCAGGGAGTTCGGGTCGTTCTGGCGATCATCACGATCACGGTTCTGGTCGTCACCTTCGCCCGCATACGCCTTCTCAACCGAGCTGAGCGCGGAGTCCAGGGAGTTCACCTGGTCGGAGAATCCCTTGGCGTTCTGCGCCAGAGGAGTGGTCGGGTTCTGCAGGTCGGTTTCCTTGATAACCTCGTCCCAAGCACGTGCCTGGTTGTTCAGGCGCTCGTCCATAGCCTGCCCGTAACCTTCGGGCGCCTGGAGCTTGTCGACAGCAAATCGATGCGCTGCCGGGACTACGGGGGTGCCGCCCTGGTTAGCGTTGTTCCCGTTTTGGTTATTGTTCGGGGTGTTCTGGTTCTGACCGTTCTGATCGTTTTGACCGTTCTGGCCATTCTCAGTCGGGTCGTTCTGCGGGGTTACCTGCGCACCGCCCTGACCATTCTGATCGTTCTGACCATTCTGGTTGTTATTGGGGGTGTTCTGGTTATTATCCTGATGACCCTGGTTCTGGTCGTTCTGGTTACCGTTGTTCCCGTTTTGGTTATTGTTCGGGGTGTTCTGATCGCCTTGGTTCTGGTTATTCTGATCGCGCTGCGGGGTTCTCGGGGTCTCACCGCAAGGCGTAGAAGTCAGGTAGGAGCGCAGACGGTCTACTTCCTCTTGCGAGAGCTTGCCGCCGTTTTCTACCGAGAGCTTGCAGAGTTCGTTAGCGATATCTTCGTTCTGCTGGTCTATAGAGTTTGAGTTTCCGCTCACGTCGTTGCGCGCCGCCACGGCCTTGCTGTGCAGGCTGTTGAGCGCCTTGGTGAGCTCATCCGAGGTTTTCTTGAGCTCATCTACCGACCGGCGGCTAGACTTGAGCGATTCCGTGACGTCACCGTTCTGCTGGTGGTCTCGAATGGCTTTCTTGCCTTCATCGCTCTGCAGGTACTTCGTCAGGTTGTCTACCTCGCCGCGCAGGGCACGGTAGTTCTTGTTGGCACCCTTGAGGTACTCGGGCTGCAGCTCGTTCACAAGCTTCTCACCATTAGCGACGAGACCAATCAGGCTTGCCTGCGAGGTGACCGAAGCACCGTACAGGGAGCAGGTGACCGAAGACCCGTCACGGCAGACCTCAGGGCTGGGGTTGTCCGGCCCGATGGTCTGGCGCAGCGAGTCCGCGAGGGCATGCTGGCAGTCGCCGCTGGCATCGGCATAGTTGTTGAGAATCTGGGAAAGCTGCACGAGGTTGCCGTATACGCTCGATCCGCCTCCGGCTGCACCGCGATCGACGGTGCATGACCCGTTCTGATGCGAAACCGAGACATTCGGAACCTGCGAGGTATCACCCAGCAGGGTATCCATCGTGTTCACGGTGCTTTCCAGCTGGCTGATGAGCTGGTTCTTGTTGCCGTCGGCAGTCTTGGCGAGGTCATCCTTGAGGGACTGAATCTGCCCGTCAAGCTCCGCCATACGTTTGGTCAGGCTCTCGCTGTTAGCCTGCAGGTTTTTCGCGGCATCCTGACCCAGAGTGTCCGAGGTGTTGTCCAGGCTGGAGCGCAGTTCGTTCACCTGCGAGCTGGCGCTGGTAATCGTCGAATCGACGTTGTTCACCAAGTCGATAGTGCGCTGAAGCATCGCAACCTGGTTGGCGTCGTTCTTATTGAAGCTGTTGTTGAGCACGCTCTCACCCGAAAGGTCAGAGGCAAACCCCGGCTGAACCGCGATATCGAAATCGGGTGCCTTGAAGTCCTGCGCATTCACCTTCAGCGTGAACGATGTGCTCGCCCCGGAGGTCGGAGGCGCCAGGATCGCACCCCACTGCACGTTCGCCTTGCCGTCCCCGGTCGTACTAATCACGCCGTTGGTTGCGCTGTCGTCCGTCTTATCGCCGGAGGTAATGATCTGGTTGGATTTCACGTTATCGAGTGAAACCGACCCTGCCACCGTAAACGGAACACCGACGAGCGCCTGATTGGTGCGCTTGGTGCCGCCCGCATCGTAGCTTACCTCTTGGGACTTGAGCGTAAGGTTTTCGACGGTGACCTTAATAGTCAGCTCGCCGGAGTACCCGTTCAGGTCTTTCAGGTTTGTACCGGTGCCTTTGGAACTCTGGTACTGGGTGCTGACGCGCACCGGAACGTCGTTAATAACGTCCTTGACCTTGAAGTTGATGGTTTTGCTGGAGCTCTTGTGCTCTTGTTCATTGACATAGATATTATTGGTGTCAATAGCAGAAACGTTACCGTTGCTCGCAAGTTTAAGGTTCACGTTCTGCAGCACGTGCGTGGGGTTTTGCACCTGCTGTTCGCTCTGCTGGGTCGTCTGCCCGGGCGAGGTAGGATCACTATTCTGCTGGTCTGACGAGGAGCATGCCGCAAGGAGCAAACTGCCAATGACCCCGATGGTTAAAGGCACCCGCACACAGCGGCTCTTCCACGTCAGCCGTGACTCTGACGCGTCGAAGCGTGTAGACATATGGCACTCCGGAAGGTGGCTGATTTTATGGACAGTAATGTTGCATCGTATGTGTGTGGCGTTGAGTAAACCGTTCGAGGCAACTTAAAGGTATTCTACCGCGCCATGAGTAGAATGTGCGGGAAATATGCCAATCTTAACGCTCTGTCGCACGATCAACAGATGTTCAATTACCGTGATGTAATACTGAAAGCGTTACTTTGCAGATTTGTGAAGTTACCCACCTGAACGTTGAGCTTGCACTGGGGAGCAACCGATAGGGCCGTCACATTTTTCTGATCCGCTGAAATCGACAGGTGACCGGAGCATCCGTCTGTGAAGGCGATATCGCCCGTGTCCGGCGCCAGCGAGGTAATGGCCTGGGAGGGGGTGCCGGTCTGCGGCAGCTTCATGAGCGGGTTCAGGTCATCCTTGCCGCTGGGCCACACCGGCAGCAGGGTAACCGGTACCGCCGACTGGTTAACCACGCGGTTGGGCACCTGCACCTCAATCTTCTGGATGCGCTGAATGGGGTATGAAGCCGATTTCACGTCCGGGTCGCTAATGGCGGTCTGGGTTTTCTTGGTGATCTCGCCCAGCCATTTTTCGAGGCTCTTCTGATCGGGAATATCGATATCGACCTTGGCGCTCATGGTTACGGCTGAGTTCGCTGGAATCTTAAGGTTACTCACGTTCCAGGCGCATTTCGTATCCAGCCCGGTAATGGCGGCCTGATTTTTGCGGATCTCCTCGGCCTCACTCGCCTGGTTCCATGTGGTTTGCGGGCAGGAATCGGTGCTCAGCCCGGGAATGACCTGCAGAATATCGCCGTGCAGCCCGGATTTTTGCGTCGAGTACTCAAATTTCACGGTCGCCGTATGAGAAGACGGGTCATAGTCGGCCTCCAGGCGGGTGCCTAAGCCACTCGGCAGGGGCGAATTCGTGCCTGAAGATGCGGTCCAATGCTCTTTTGGCCCCTCTTGCTTCTTCTCACCGGAGCTGTTGATAAAGACGAAAACGCACGCGCAAATAAGCGCCAAAATACCTAATATCGACCCCCACACGAGCGGGCGTTTGAGCTGTGAGGCAACCGTTCTCGGCTGCTCATTCTCAAATTCTTCGTCGATTTCTTCCTCTTCGACAACCGGCGCCTCGGTCACCGGGCGGATAATCGTCTGATGCGAGGCTTCACCCAGTTCGGGTACTTGGGTGCTGTAGTTATCCGACGCGGCTTGAGCGGGTGCCTGCTCGCCGCCGCGAATAACCGTGCGCTGACGACCACCAGTGCTCTGGCTTTCTGAGGCACGTTCCTCATACTCGAACCGGTCAGCATCCTGATATTTCTTGCGCAGAGCCCGAACCTGCGCCACAGCCTGCGCGGCCTGCGGGCGGTTCTTGGGCGATAGGCTCATAAGATTCTCAAGGACGGTGCGCACATCCTCGGGAAGGTGATCGCTGATCTGAACGGCAGAATCCGCATCCACCAGCGGAACGGCGCCGACCAGAAGCTCGTGCAGCATAACACCGGCGGAATAAATATCGGCTGAGGAATCCGAGCTTCCATAGGCTTTACGCTCGGGCGACATGTAGGCGGGCGTACCGTAAAAACCCTGGCTCTCCGTCTGCCCCATGAGCGTGGCGATACCGAAGTCGGCAACCCGCACCTGCTCCACGAGGGCATCGCCGTAATGCCCCGATAAAAGCACATTATCGGGCTTAATATCTAGGTGCAGAACCCCGGAACGATGCGCGTATTCCAGCGCCAAAAGCACGCGCTCGACAATGCCGAAGGCCTCGCCGGGCAGCAGATTCTTCTGCTTCTGCAAAAACTCGCGCACGCTTCCGCCATGCTGGTATTCCATGACGATCGCCAGGTTATCGCCCTCGACCACCATGTCTTCGATTGGCACGATGTACTGGTGATGCAGTTGCGAGAGCACGGTGCGTTCGCGCACGAACCGCTCAAGAAATTCGCTGTCTTTGTGGTACTCGGGCTTGAGGAATTTAGCAGCATACAGCGCCCATGAGCCTTTACGTGAGACCGCCCAGACGGTGCCGACCGTGCCGGAACCTACCGCACGAATGAGCGTGAAGGCGGATCCTAGCGGCGCTCCTTCGCGCATGCCGGTTATTGCATCGTCCACGGTTGCTCCTCACGCTCTAGTGCTCGGGTAGGTCTCACGGCTATACCTAGTGTAACCGGCGCATCCGCAAGATTCAGCCTTTTGCTCACGGTCAGCGGGGATTTTAAGAAGGTATAAGACGGGCAGCGCTCTTGGTGCTCTACCCGCCAAAACCCCTGCTCAACACGCTCTTAAACGGTTATGACCTCACCGTTTTCGCAAAAATGGTGAGGTCATAAGGCGTGATGCGTGTTCGGTGTCTTACACCGCGGCTACTTTTGCCGACGACGGATCACCAAAACGGCACCAGTGCCCAGAAGCGCAACGCCCGCGATTACCACGGGAATCACGGCAAATCCGGTATGCGCCAGCGCATTCGAGCCCGCGGATGCACCGCCTCCTGCGGCCCCTTGAACTACGCCGGATGCGCCCGAATCTGAACCGCCCGATACGCCGTTCCCTGACGTTCCGGTGACCGTGCCGTTCTCTGTAGTTGTACCAGCCTGGGTACCCGCCCTCTGAGCTGTTCCCGGGTTCGCCGCTTGCTCAGAACCTTGCGGGTTCGTGCCCTCTGTACCGTTCTGCGGGGCTGCCGAGGCATCCTGCGGTTCGGTCGGGTTGTGCGGATGCGCCGCATCCGCCGAGGCATCCGGAACGCGCACGGCACCCTGAGGGGTACCCACCCGTGCCAAGGAGTCTTGCCCGGTCTTCTGCCCGGAGGATGAACCGCCGTTTGTGCCCTTGCCCGGTTCTGGCGCTGCGGTAAAGGAGCATGCGTTGCTTGCCTCATTCCCGACGGCGACGGCAAGATGCTGGACTTTACTTGTGATCTCGGTACCGTCTTTGAGTTTTGCGGTGTACTGAACGTCAAACATGTAATGCCCAGGCTCGGTAAACACCCAGTTGGCGTGCGCGTGGGTTGCGTAGTCAATCGATATACTATGTTGATTCTTGGTCGAATCCAGCAGAACCTCGGGGCCGGTCAGCGACTCGGTGAAGACACCGAACCGCGCGCCCTTCGGCATGCTGCGGGGCACAACGTGCAGGGTTACGCCGCCGTCGAGCCTACTGTAGTCCACATCCTGGGTGCTGTACCCGGGCCAAGGCAGCCCGCGCATCTGGGTTTGCGGAAGCCCATAAAACGCGGTTCCGACCGGTCCAATAAAGTCGAGTTTGGGCGAGTTCATGTGCTCGTTGCGGCTGCGGCGGGCACGATCACTAACGGTCCACACCACGGTATCCAGCGGGCGCACCACCGAGTCCGCATCTATGAGTCCGCTATCGTCTTTGAGCCCCAGTTCCAGCCGGTTATCACGCAGTTGTGCTTGAAGGTCCAGGTGCCCGTCGCCGATTTTATAGCGGCCGTCGATCTTCCCCGCCTCGCAGGTTGGCATGGGGGCGGGTGCCTTCGGTGCGGGGTTTTGCGTGCGTTGTGTGTCCCCATCTCGCGAAGGAGTCGGGTTTGCGCTCGGCTTCTCGGGAGCCGCCGGGGCGGGGGATGCGCTGGGCGGCGCATCGTTGGTGCCGGGATCGCTCGGGTCAGCGGAGGGGCTTGGCTGGGGCTCCGGGGTGTGTGAGTCGCTCGGCTGGGGGTTTGCGGCGGGCGCATCCGCACCCAGCGTTCCCGTGGCGCTGTAATTGCCGCCGCGCTGATAATTTTGGGTGAGTTTCACCTGTGAGGTGCGGGCATTCATATCGGGATGCGGCAGCACTTTCACGATAAGCTCGCTGTTCTCAAAGTAGCTGTCTTCCCGGTAGGTGAAGCGCGCTACCCCGTTGTCGATCGTGGTTTCTATATCGAATTTGGGGTATTCGTAGTCGTTGGGGGCGTAGAACCCGCCCCGGATAAACCCGCGAACATTAGGGTCGGCGAAGGTCACCTCAAGCGTGCGGTACCCTTCCTGTGTGGAGGGCACGGTGCGTACGGTGTAGTCGCCGCTGGCGGGGGTGTATTGAGCGGTGGGAAGCACGGTATTGCGGTCATCGGGCTCTTCAACGGGCCAGTCTCCGGTGCCGTCGTCGCTGTATACGCTCTCGGCATGCCCAGGTTCATAGGCGAGCTTATGCGAAATCCAGCGCGCACCCTCGTTTCCGCTTGGGGTGAAGACAGCCTGCAGATGCGAAGATTCGCCGCCCATCATTTCGCTCCAGGTGGCGGTGCCGTTCTTTACCTCAAGGTCGGTGAGGAAATACCCGTTGTTGTAGAGGGTGAGCGTTCCGCTGAGGTTTTTATCGGCTGCGGTGAAGGTGATGTCGCTGAGTTTATCGTCGGCATCCTTGTTCTTCGCGGGGTCGGGATCGAGCTTGTGGGGTGCCACGGAAAGCACGTATTTGGCGGAGTCCAGGTTCCCGACGGGTGCAGCATTGTAGCGCTCAATGGTCGGTACCGCGTTCGGGGTTCCGTCACCGAGAATGGGCTTACGCCCGCCCACCTGCCACACGAGTTTTTGCGGCGGGGATTGGATGATCGATCCGTCCGTGCCGCGCGCTACCGTGCGATAGGTCACCACATAGCGCCCGGGTCGCGTGAAGGTTGTGGTGTTATGCGTGTGGCTTCCTTTGCTGAGCAGCCAGGAGTGCCACCCGGTACTTGTGCTTGATAGGATGCGGTTTACGTCCGCAGGTCCTTCATCGGGGTTGTAGCGAAAAAGCTCCATGCGGCCGGGGCCTTCAACCGAGAGAATATCGGTCGCATAAATGCCGTCACGGAAGTTTTCAGTAGGGATTTTGACGGATGAACCCAGCCCTGCCCAGATGGGATCGTGATTGCCCCAGGTCAGGGTGGGCGCCATGTAGAGGGTCTGCCCAGGTTCGCCCAGAAAACGCAGATTAGGTGAATCAGTGAGGGTCAGAGTGTATTGGGATGCACCATTGCGACCATCCCACCCCTTCCCCACCCAGTTGACGGTTTTGTCGAGGTCATAAAGATCGGCACCGGTCTTATAGGGGTTTGCTTCGTTTTTGAGTGCGAAACCGCCGTTTTCCCAGTAGGTTTTCGGGGCATCAACATGACCCTGAGTAGTAATAATGCGCCCGTCGTCGGGTCCCGCATGCGCGGGGAGCATAGGCGATGCGCCAGCGAGAGCCAGCAGAGCTACTGCGGAAATACGAGCAAGGGATGCACTCAGCGCACGACGATGTGTGTATTTCGTGTACATGACAACCTTTCTCATTTTGCATACACAGCCTATCACTAATTGAGAATAATTGTCATAATCAAAATAGATATGTATAGTGATTCTCATAATCACACGCGCCGATGCGTCGTGAACTCACACACCACACCGTCGTTGGAGGAAAACTATGCGCAGATCCGCCCCGCAAACCCCGCCGCGAGAACAACGCAGCCGCAAAACATTTACCATCATCGGAACCACCGCCCTGGGATGCACACTAGCTCTCTCCCCTGCCCTGCCCGCATTCAACACGGCACCGGCGGCGCTCGCACACGAAGAACACAGCGCAGGTACAGCACAGGCAGAACCGCGCAGTTACACCGGGAATTACATCGTGCGCGGCGTGCACACCGAACTGCTCAACGCAGAGCTTCACAACGGAAAACTCGCCCTAAACTCCAAGGCCGAAACGCAGGATGGTGAAGGCCTTTTCAACCCCTCCACCACCGTTTTCAACCTACCCGCCAACGATCAGTCCCAAACCCGCGTAGCCGCCGGATACGATTTCATCGCCCCCGAAGGCACCCCCATCTGGTACATTCCGCAGAAGCATACCGATGGGCTTCTCTACCCTGGCTTCAGTGCCGAAAACATTCCGCAGGGCGCTCTGAAAAACAATAAGATCACGGTTGAACTCGTCAAAAGCGAGGTTCCCGAAGGTGCACGCGCCGAGGTTTTTCAGGAGAATCTCTCCGGGGCATCACGCATGTTCAGCACGGCGGATCGGCTAGCGCCCTACGAGCTTGAGGCGGGTTCTCATGTGCATGCTACGTGGGCGTTCACCGCCGCCGGAACCTACCGGTTCACCTTCCGCACGAGCGCCGAGCTCGCGGACGGCACGCAGGTTCACGCGGAGGAGACCTACACCGTTGTGGTGGGCGAAGTTCCGCAGGATATTTTCGAGCAGGGGCATCGGGCACAAAACCCGCAGGGCTCCGCCGAATCAGCTGCCGCTCCGCCGCAGCGTCAGGAGGGCGGCGAGCAGGCGCATCGGGATGCTGCCCCGAATGAGCGCTCATCAGAGGGAGATCATGGCGCGGGTACTTCTCGCGCGCAGCATCAGGTGATCGAGCCCGCACATCAGGATTCGTCGAGTGTGGAAGCCGCCCCGGCTCATCCTGAATCTTCGGCGGATGCGACACCCAACCCCCAGATTGCAACGGGTGATGCCCCTGCGCCCGATGCACCCGCCCCGGCACCGCAGCAAGCCGATCAGCATGCCGGCACACCGAACCGCACGGTTAACGGGTCAAATGCCCAAAATGTTACCGCGCCGACCGTTCGGAGTGCGGGTTCTGGCGGTTCAGGGGCTTCGGGCAATACCGCGCCATCTTCGGGTTCTCGCGGCGGCTCTTATCCCGGAACCGAATCCGAGAAGTGCATTCCGACCGAGGTTGTCGTTAAGGATTCCGTGCAGTCACGAAGCACCCAAAGCCCGGCAAATATTCCCGGCACTCTGCCGATGGTAACGACTGCGGATCATGCCGCGGCGGATCGCGCTACCGAGGGGCATTTTGACGTTGGTCCGGTCTTGAACGGTTCCACGCTGAGTTCTGCCGTCAAAGATGATCGGTTCAGCCCACCTAAACATGTGTCACCCGGCTCTTTAGAGTTCGTCCTCGGCGATGCTGCGAAGCTGAAATTCCCGGCGGGCATGGAAGATATTGCCCCCGCGGGAAGTACCGTGCACATGATTGGTGCTACCCAGCAGGCGGGCGTGCCGTGGCTGGGGTGGAGTACCCAGGATCCCGAACTTCTCAAACAGGCCGATGGGCCAGTCACCATGAGCTTGAAGGGATTCGACGGCCCCGGATCAATGTCGGTGTTCCTTTCGGGCAACTTCGGTTCCGCTGGGCAGAAAGTCTTCGATTCTCGTGGCGGCTCATTTCAGGTTCCACTGAATACGCACCAACACAGCAACTGGGTGTTTACCGCTGAGGGCCGCTACCGGGTGACGATCGGTTGGCAGGTGCATCTGAAGAACGGGCAGACCGTCGAGAGCACATCGACCCTGAACTTTACGGTGGGCAATGCCGATAATCCGGCGAACCCCGCGCCCGCGCACCATGAGAAGAACGCGCCTGAGAACGCCGAAAATTCGACCACTCATAAACCTGCCGAACAGCAATCCCAGCGGGGCGCCGTGGATGCGGCCAGCGGTATTGTGACGAAGCCGGACGGCACGAAGGTACGCATTGTCGGCAAGACCGCCTCGGGCAAGGACTGCGCCCTCACCAACCAGGAGCTTAAGGATGCGCAGCAGGCCGCTGCCGCCGGGAAGCTCGCCAACACCGGGGCAGGGTTTAATCCGTTTATGGTCAGCACCTCTGTGCTTGCCGTCGCGCTGGGAGGCATGATCGTGTACACCGTGCGCCGTCGGCACCGCCATGAGCTCTAGAGGTTCACGCCGTCAGCCTTGTACACCGCAGCTCTCACTCGAACTTCCGCTCAGCCGCCGCGCTTTCCTGGGTTTTCTACCCGTTTGTGCGGCATTGAGCGCCTGCACCGCACAGAATACGTCCTCAGGTTTTGATGCCGACGGGCGTCTTCAAGTGGTGGCGACAACCCCGATTTTGGCGGATGTGGCGCGTGCTGTTGGCGGCGAGCGTGCGCGGGTACACGCCCTCATTCCCAATGGTGCAGACCCGCATTCCTATGAGCCGAGCCTGAGGGATGTGCGCGATGTCGCCTACGCGCGGCTGGCGTTCACCAACGGTCTGCTGCTGGAACAGCGCAAAATGGTGGCGATGGTGAGCTCTAACCTGCCGCAGGGTTCGGCGCAGGTGGCGGTTGCCGAGAGGATTGAGCAGTACGGCGGCAAGCTTGAACCCGTGGTAGAGGATGCCTCGCTGGATTCTATCTGGTTGGGGCTGCGCGTTGAGGGCGCCGAGTCTTCGGGCGCATCCGCCAGCCATTCCGCTGATTCACCCTCAGATTCGGATGCTTCGGTCGCGTTTTCGGTTACCCGTGTGAAGGGTCCCGGACAGGTTGCGGCGTTTATTACGCAGACCTTCGGCGCGGTCGAGATGATGTGCGATTCTCAGGCGCGCGGCACGCAAGAATCCACGCAGGATGGTATGAGGGTGCGTACCGGCGATATGGGGTCGCTGGAGCTTCCGCTGCAGGCGCATACGCATCTTTCGTGGGCTTTTGCGGATGCCGGTGTGTACGAACTTGATGTTCTGGCAACGCCCCGTAACGCAGCCGAGGGGGTGCACCAGGCACAGGGAACACTGCATGTCGTGGTGGGTGAGGACCCTGCCGAGGCCGCCTCTCGTCTGGGTACAAATACGACCATTTTAGCCTCTGGACATGCGGATATAGCCGTTCAGGCATATACGGGGCGGCTTGTGATTCGCGCCGATAGCGGCGGAAAAGTCACCGAACACGACCTGGCTCGCACGATCATTGCGGTTCCTTCGCGCACTCTGCAGGAGGTTCCTGCGGGTGGCCAATACGGGTTCTTGAGGGGGTCTTCGCGCGAGCATCGGGGGCAGGTGTATTTGCTGGCGCAGGCGGTGCTCGGCAAACATGTGCACGGCGAGATAGACCCGCATATATGGCATTCGGTGCCAAATATGAAGGCGGCCGCGCAGGTCATGCGTGATGCTCTCGCCGAGACTGACCCACCCGGAACCAGCCTTTATGCGGCGAATACCGAGCGTGTTATGCGCGAGCTCGATGAGCTGGACTGGGAGATTCGCGGCATCTATGCGTCTTTGCCCGAAGCCTCAAAAAACCTGATTACCACCCATGACGGGTACCGCTACCTGGCGAGTACTTATGGGCTGACGGTGGCGGGGTTCGTGACGCCGGTGGCGGGCAGTGAGCCGAGCATCCAACAGCGGCAGCGGCTGCAGCGCACTATCAGGGATTTGCGTGTACCGGCTATATTCCTTGATCGGAATACTCGCACGCGAAGCCCAGTTTTGCGGGAGGTCGCCCATGAAAACGGGGTTCAGGTGGGTACCTTATATTCCGATTCGCTCGATGATGAGGCACCCCATTATGCGGATATGATGCGTGCCAACGCACATACTATCCAGCGAGCGGTTGGGCGGTGAAGTCGTATTCTCGTCCATAGCCACATATGCATATACATCCATCAACGTTGAGGAAGAAGACATACATGAAATATTCTATTTTTGGAATAAAAACTAGTCAGAAGGTTATTTCATTCGCTTTATGCGTGGGTCTCACAGCCTCTATAGCCAATCCGGCATATGCCGATCACACGCCCGCGCCGGGTGCATCGTCAAGCACGGCAGCCACAAGCGATAACCTCAGCAAAGAGCAGAAGGCTCTGCAGCAGACGCTCTCACCCGAGCAGCCAGTGGGCACGGGACGCACCGAAATTTCGAGCGGGCATGTTGATATGGGCCCGCGTTTTACCGACGGCAAGTTTCAGCTCATGATCCATGACGATCATGCCGCTACACCCATCTGGCGCAGCGTGGATGATGTGCTGTACCGCGGATCCGATGCGGCACGTCGCCAGGTTCCTGACGATGACCGTTATTCGTTTGTGGGTGCACAGCCCGGCGAGCAGGTGTATGTGATTCCGCAGACCGAAACGAAGGGGGTCGTCTGGCCTGGCTGGACCACTCAGGACCCGGGGCTTGTGCAGAAAACCCCGCGCGGAGTCACCCTCACCCTAGAGCAGGTTCAGGGACCGGGGCAGTTCACGCTGTACCTGGAGAACGGGAACTTCTCGAAGCCGCAGGTTTTGTGGGATTCGTCCAAGCACGAGCCGCAGGATATATGGGTTGAGAAGAACACGCACACCCACGCCAATTGGGTGTTTACCAAGCCCGGCGCCTATCTGCTGAAGGTGACTGCCCGTGCGGAACTTGCGGATGGTTCGGTTGTTTCCGATACCCGCTATATGAAGTTCGCCATCGGGGAGTCGGTGACTGCGGACGAGGTATACACTCTGGCGCAGCAGGCCACGGATCAGGCACCGGCGGGCGAATCGGAGGGCACGCACTCTGCGGCGGCTTCCGATAGTCCGGGGGCCTCATCCGGCGGGTTCCCTGCCCTTCCGGTGGCGCTCGGCGCGGGGACTGTGGCGGTACTTGCCGCAGCAGGGCTCTTCATGATGCGCCGCAATAAGGCCGCGCAGGCGCAGGCCGAGCGCATCATGACGAGCGGAAAGGGTGCGCGGGATGAGTAAAGGTACCACCGTGCTAGGCTCCAAAAACGACCCCGCAACGGGGAGTGAAAATCCGACGCTGAGCATCCAGAACCTCTATGCGGGGTACGGGCG
This sequence comes from Rothia sp. HMSC08A08, assembly GCF_001808385.1. Lineage (NCBI taxonomy): Bacteria > Bacillati > Actinomycetota > Actinomycetes > Micrococcales > Micrococcaceae > Rothia > Rothia sp. HMSC08A08. The sequence goes on along the minus strand of NZ_KV793064.1, from coordinate 11,955 downwards.
GCGGGCGGTGCTGCGGGACTTTTCGCTCACCCTGAACCCCGGCGAATTTGTGGGTCTTCTCGGGGCGAACGGTGCCGGAAAAACCACGCTGTTACGTGCCATTATGGGGCTGCTGCATCCTGCCTCGGGGAACATTCGGGTGCTGGGCAGTACTGCACGCACCGCGCGGGCGCGCATCGGCTATGTGCCGCAGAAGCACCAGTTTCAGTGGGATTTCCCGATCACCGTCAAGGATGCGGTCATGACCGGGCGAACCCGCGAGATCGGCTGGTTTCGTCGCCCTAAAACTGCGGATTGGGTCAAGGTTTTTCACGCTTTGGAACGCACGGATTTAATGCCGCTGAAGAACCGTCCCATCGGAGAGCTTTCCGGCGGGCAGCGGCAGCGGGTGCTTCTGGCGCGTGCTCTCGCGGTTGAACCGGCGCTCTTGCTTCTTGACGAGCCCTTCACGGGGGTGGATGCGCCCACCCAGTCCGCGCTCACTAAGCTGTACCGGCAGCTGGCGGGCGAGGGCGTGACGATTCTGATGTCTACCCACGATATTGTGGCGGCGCAGGAGTCTTGCTCGCGGCTGTGCGGGGTGCGCGGTTCCTTGAGTTTGGACGGCAAAGCCGAGGATTTTTCGCCGCAGCAGCTTTACGCCTGGGTGCACGGGCGCGAACTTGAGGGCGAGGGTGAAAGCACAGGTAAAGGCGGAAGCGCGGGCACAAGCCCATCGCCTAAGATTGGCGTTCCGGGCGCAGGCAGCGACTCGACCGACAGCACCCGGCAGGGGCATCCTGCCGGTCATCGTGTAACCCCGCAGGAGGCAGCGGCATGATTACTCCCCTCGATTTTCTGTTTGACCTTTTTAACCCTTCCCTGGCGTTTCTGCCGCGTGCCCTCGCCGCAGTGACGCTGGCTTCTTTGGTGACGGGCGTGGTGGGGTGCCATGTGATGATGCGCGGCATGGTTTTTATTGGCGATGCGGTTGCCCACTCGGTGTTTCCCGGCTTGGCGGTTGCGTTCGTTATCGGCGGCAACCTGGTGTTCGGGGGCCTGATCGCAGGCGTTATCACGGCAGTTTTGGTTGCCATTTTTAGCCAGAACCAGAAGCTGCGAGAAGATTCGGTAATCGGTATTTTCTTTGCCGGTTCGTTCGCGTTGGGTATTGTGATTATTTCTCTGGCGCCGGGGTATTCGGGGTCGATTCAGGATTTCCTGTTCGGTTCGATTGTGGGGGTTTCACGCGGCGATATTGCCCAGGCTGCGGCTATGTCCGCCGGGATTCTGCTGCTTCTGTGGCTGTTTCATCGGCAGCTGGTGACGGTGAGCCTGGACCGTGAAAGTGCACGCGCGTTAGGGTTGCCGGTGCTGTGGCTGGATATTCTGCTGTATGTGCTCGTAACGGTTTCCGTGGTGATTTCTTTGCAGACGCTCGGGAATGTGCTGGTGCTTGCGCTCATTGTGGTTCCGGCCAGCGCATCGCGGCTCGCATGCCGCCGTTTAGGCACTATGATGCTGTTCTCACCGGTTTTCGGCGTGCTGTGTTCGACGGCGGGGCTGTACTTCTCGTGGGCGTTTAACCTGCCGACTGGCGGCACGATTGTGCTGACGATGGTCGCCGCTTTCGTGCTGGTGTGGGTGTTCACCTGGATGCGCCAGCGAGTCAGGCGCATTCCTGAGACCGCCCGTTCCCTGCCGGTTTAGGCTTTGCCGTGCCCATCACAAGGCTCTCACCGTCGCCTGTCAGGTCAGTAAGAAATAGTCTGCGATAACATCCCACCGGCGGCGCAGCACGTGCTGATCCGCGAAGAGCGTGGCGCCGCGGTCGGTAAGATGTGCGTGCACGTTCCGGTAGAGTTCATCGCGCAGGTCGTTCATCGTGTTCACGGACAAATACCCGAGCACATCCGGCAGCACGGTATCGAGGCGCTGCTGCTGCAGCTCCTGCTCGGTAAGTGCCACATAATCCGCCAGATCAAAGGTTTCCATGAACCGATGAGCGGCGGTGTTGAAACGAGTGAATGCTTCTATATTGAGCGTCCCATCGGGCCTCAGGTAAGTCATTCTCGCTTCGTGATCTACAAATTCGTGGTAGCGGGGGTGGCCAACGCTTATAAAGTACATATCGCCGTCATGTGGGGAGGGCACAGATTTAAGAGGCTGATCGAGGTGTGCCGATATTTTTCGCAGGGTTTTACGCCATTTTTTAGACATCACATAAAACGCCGGGATGCCGCTGTAGTTCCCCGGCGTATGGTTGAATGTTGCGTAGAGAAAAGCAGCCCGAAATATGAGGTCTTCACCGTATTCTTGGGTGAATACGGGCTGATTTTTGCGTGGTTTCGACCAGCCCAGTGAGCCCAGGTGCTCGCGGAATGCTTCACCGCTGGAAATATCCCGGTATGTATAGTTTTCCGCCATGCTATCCCCCATATACAGCCTATTTTTAGCAACCACCCTACCATTTGCGAGCGCGTGGCCCTGCGTTTATCGTCGTGTTTTTCTGCCGCCTATGAGGGATTTTACCAGCATCGCGCGGTGATGCCGTGGTCGCCCTTGACCTGCTGGAGGGCGTAGGTATTGGCCTGGCGATCAGTATCTTCTTCGTGCTGCAGGGCAATATGAAGCGTGCCTACTACCTCAGTCGTGAGGAACTTGCAGAGGCCGACGAAATCACGCTGGATTTGGCGGAAGAGGTGTCGTTCCTGAACAAGGCGGCTATTAAGAAGACGCTGAAGAATATTCGCCCCGGTTCGAAGGTCACGATCAACGCCGAGAACTCTTCGTATATTGCCAGCGATGTGCTGGAGCTGATTGAGGACTTCTCCAATGTTTATGCGAAGGAAAACGATATTGAGGTGGTGCTCAAGGGCTTCAAGTCGGATTATCACGATGCGGAGCGTGATCGCCACAGCCACGTGAAGGTGGGCCATAGCGCAAGTATCTAAGCTATGAGGCGCGGTACCGTGCTGTATCGCTCCCCCTCTTGCATGTACGCGAGCAGGTGGTTTTTGGTCGAGCAGGTAAGAAAATCTTACCTGCTCGACCAAAAACCACCTGCTCACGTTTAAACCTGACTTAATTAGGTAAGCTTGTACTGCCCCCGCGGCTACACCCCACGAATCGCTATGTACTGAACCTAGTCGTGAGGGATGATGAGCGGAAGGGGGTGTTGGCGGATTGTCGAAGAGGCAAAGCAAAATCGCCCGTGACATCGCGCGTGTCTTAAATGCACTAGCACGCGTGATCCGGGCGATTGCTAACCTAGTAGACGTTATCAACTGGTAAATCTAGTTGATGAACGCCATCGCAGTGAGGCCCCCAGACCTGCCAGTATGGGTTCCTCACTGCCCTAACTATACAGCACAGATATAGTCCGGAACAACGGCTGAGGCCATGAGCGTAGGGCTGTTTTCGACTTTCAAGGCATACCTAAACCACCTGCTCGCGGTATAGAGCGCATCGCGCATAAGCCTGCCATGCTTACAGTCACCACAACCTTAAATGTAATCTGCGTAACATCTAGGAAGTTACGGATTTTTCCGGTTTAATGAAGGTACAACCTATAAAGAACTCTTGATAGGTTGAGACTATAAGCGATGATGCTGTAGCTACAGCCCCTCATAAAATCTCAGTTAGGAGTCACCATGAAGGCAGTTGTTTACCACGGTCCAGGCAAGCGAGCTTGGGAAGAAGTTCCAGACGCCACCATCCTTGAACCCACCGACGTCATTGCTCGCGTTGATACCACCACCATCTGCGGCACCGACCTGCACATCCTCAAGGGTGACGTTCCCGAGGTTGAAGAAGGGCGCATCCTGGGCCACGAGGCTATCGGCACGATTACCGAAGTCGGCTCTGCGGTCACTGATTTGAAGGTTGGCGACCGCATCATTATTCCGGCGGTCACGAACTGCGGCAAGTGCTCATACTGTAAGGATAATAAGCCTTCGCACTGCCAGACCGTGGGCGGTGTCGGCTGGATTTTTGGGTACATGATTGACGGCACCCAGGCTGAGTATGTGCGCATTCCTTACGCCGAGACGTCGGTTCACATGGTTCCCGAGGGACTGACCGACGAAGACGTTCTCTTCCTCACGGATGCGCTTCCGACCGGTTTCGAGATGGGTATTCTCAACGGCAACACCAAACCCGGCGATACGGTTGCGGTTATCGGCGCCGGTCCGGTGGGTCTGGGCGCGATCATGACGGCAAATCTGTGCGGTGCCGGGCGCGTGATTACCGTCGATATGGACGATAACCGTATGAACAAGGCGCTGGAACTGGGCGCAACCGATAAGGTAAACGCCGCAGATCCAGACTTTATCGAGAAAATTAAGGCCCTCTCCCCCGACGGTTTGGGCGTGGACGTGGCGATTGAGGCCGTGGGCGTGCCGCAGACCTTCGAGACCTGCACCAAGATCGTGCGCCCCTACGGCAACATTGCGAACGCGGGTGTGCACGGCAAGCCGGTAGAGCTGCCGATTAACACCATGTGGATCTCGAACGTAAACATTAACATGGGTCTGGTGAACTGCAACACCGTGGGCAACCTGCTGAACATGGTGCGTTCAGGCCGCCTGAACGCAAAGGCAATGGCAACCCACTACTTCACCTTCGACCAGTTCGAGGAAGCATACGACCTGTTCGCAAACGCCGCCGAGCATAACGCGGTGAAGGTTGTTATCTCGCGCGAACCGATTAAGAAGTAGGGTGTAAGCCCCCTAAGCTAACCCCTCCGGGTTCTTTACCGTCCTTCCCGGAGGGGTTCCTTTCGCTCTCTTTCTCGGAGCCAGCCATGTTTGCCGGGGGTTGCGCACTGTAAAAAGGCTCTTTATTCCAATAAAGCGGGTTTTCCCATCTTTATTGGAATAAAGAGCCTTTTTATGCAGGAATCTGCTCACGATGAGCGTTGCTTTACCGACCCTTTGCCAGGTTTTCGAGCTTGGTCACCAGCGCATCAGTGTCTCGGGATGCGCTGCTGAGCACCCGATAGATCACGCGCCTCTGTGCAGCCTGGCGCACCGCATCCTGACCTTGCGGCACTCCCCCGCCAGCGCGGGTACGCTCATCGGCCAACTGTTCGGCACGCATGGCGGCGTAGTTGATCTTGGCGGCAAGCTGCATCCTGTCCCGTTCCAGCTGAACACCAGCCCACGAGACGGGACTGCTGGGGAACGGGCTGTTTGATTCGTCCGCCGCACCCCGGATGCGCTGCGCCTCCTGGGTCAGCTGGGTTGCGTCTACCGCGTCGCCAGCCTGCTTGTACATATCAAGCAGAATATGGAAGTTCTTCGCCTTCTCACTGAGATACTGCGCGTTGGTTGCCGCACCTTGAGCTTCGGGGCTCTGGTTCTGATTCGACGGGGTTGACGAAGTCTGCGCGGCGTTCGCAGCCGGGGCGGTCAGAGTCGAACCAACCGCGAGCGCGCCCGCAGCAGGAATGCCAACAGCGGCGGCGCGCAGGAATCGGCGGCGTGAGGTACCCAGTTCAGTCATATGTCCTCCTTATTTATGCGGTGTTAAAACACCATGAGGTGCAGAGTCAGCGCCATTAGGATAAGCGCCAACGCCGCACCTCATGATGCGAAACCGGTAAACCGGTTGGTAGTTTTTAACCGTAACTCACCTGAACACGTTTTTTAGTCAGGGTACGGTTATGCACTACCGTGTTGTCGAGCAGGTTACAGACTGTGTGCTGTGTAGGTTCTCACGCCTTAAGAGTAGTTACCTTCAATAAGCTTGCGCTGAAACGCAACAATGGCCGGTGAGGGACCGTCAAGAACCCCGTCTGCGGTTTGACCCAACCAGCTCTGTAGAGCACTGATTGTAGAGGGTCCGATCAAACCATCAACATCCGTCCCGAGCCAGCGCTGCAAATCTTTGATGGTTTCTGAGCCGGAGGCGGCATCATCAGAAACCCACTGCCAACCGCTCGTCAAACCGGGATTAGCACTTGACTGGGATGCGGGCTGACTATCGATCTGCCCATCGAGGGAAAGACCGCCCTCCACCGCAGAGTTTACGGCAGCTATGCTGTTGAGACGCTTCTGCAGCTCAACCGTTGTTTCGGAGCCCCAGTAACCATCATCTGTAAGAGCATTCGCGCTCGTTGCGGTCACAAGGGTCGAGCCAAAGGCGAGCATACCTGCAGCGGGAACACCAATGGCGGTGGTACGCAACAACTTACGGCGGGAAAGACCAGTATTTTCGAGAGTCATAATACTCCTTCCTCAACTAAGGCTTATAAAAGGTTTGAAGCGATCTTGGCACCAGTCAAAAGCTCACAAGCCCCAATCTCGCTTCCTCACACAATTGGCTACGAATTATTGAAAGCGGCTGGCATTTTCACTATCAGCATCTTCAACGGCCTGAGCTTCTTGGGCTCGTTGCTGAGCCAACGTTTCGGCTTTTTGAGCAGCATCATGCAGCTGGGCGCTGATATCTTTGACGGCAGCCTCAAGGGCAGGATCATCAAATGCTGCGGCATCAAGATCGAAGCTGTCTGCTAGTTCTTTAGCCCTCTGAGCTTTTTCCTGAAGCTTCTCAGACTCTACTTTCATCTTGGCGCCCAAGTCAGTCTCTGCATTCGCAGCTGGGGCCATCACCAGGTTCGCTCCCAAAGCAACCACACCGGCAGCGGGCACACCAATAGCGGTAGTACGCAGCAGCTTACGGCGAGAAAGATCGGTATTTTCGAGAGTCATAATATTCCTTCTTCACATCACCACATACGAGGTGAGAACATGTCACGCCATTTTCGCGATAACTTATTTTTTAAGTCGTAGGTACATGAGAGTTCAGATAGTTTTGCAGAGCCTCGATCGTTGGCGAAGGTCCGTCAAGCACGCCGTCAGCGGTTTGCCCAAGCCAGGTCTGCAGAGCACTAATCGTTTGAGGACCAATAATCCCGTCGCCTTTCTCGAAGCCCAGCTTTTCACGCTGCAACCTAGCGATAGTACCGGAGCCCTTCACCTGTTCATCGGAAACCCACTGCCAGCCTGAAGCCAGACCGGGGTTCTCCTCAGCACGTGATATTGGCTGAGAAGAAATAGTCCCCGAAGGATCCCCAAAAGGAAGAAGATCGCTCTGACCAAGAACCCCTTGCATAAGGACACTTTGGAGAAGTTCCGTCGTCTCCGTACCCCAGTAACCATCAACCTCAAGCGCATTCGCGCTCGTCGCGGTCACCAAGGTCGAGCCAAAGGCGAGCATACCCGCAGCGGGCACACCAATAGCGGTAGTACGCAGCAGCTTACGACGAGAAAGATCGGAGTGTTCGTCCATCATTTTTATCCTCCTCACATATATAGAAATTGCGGAGAAAAATCGGGTAACCGATGTATTTTCAGTATGTTGAATTAGTCATAGGTAACCACGATAAGCTCGGACTGAAGCTTCTTAATGGTGGGAGACTCTTCGCTCAATACCCCATCCTGAGGGAGGTGATAACGCGCCTGAAGTGCCGAGATAGTCTGCGGACCCATGAGCCCATCCTGGGTTACCTTGAGCATGCGCTGAAGATGCTTGATAGTCTCTGAGCCGGAGGCGGCATCATCAGAGACCCAATCCCAGCCACTCGTCAGCCCAGGGTTAGCACTCGCCTGAGATGCAGGCTGACTTGAGACGATACCGTCTACCACCGCAAGCTCAGCGAGCCTCTGATACATACGTGTAGTTTCACTTCCCCAGTAACCATCAACTGCCATAGCAGCGTTCGCAGCTGGCGCGGTCACAAGGGTCGAGCCAAAAGCGAGTAGACTAGCGGCAGGAACGCCGATAGCGGTGGTACGCAACAGCTTACGGCGGGAAAGTCCGGGATTTTCAGTCATACTATTCCTTCCTCAATCAAGGCTTACACATAGTTTGAAGCGATCTTGGCATCAGTCAAAATTTCATAAGCCCCAATATCACTTCCTCACACAACTTAGTTGCGAATTATTTATTCAAAGAGACTGGCGGCATCACGATCAGCATCTTCAACAGCCTGTACTGCCTGGTCTCGTTCTTGAGCCGCCGCTTCAGCCTTCTGCGCAGCATCACGCAGATCCTCGGCGGCAGAATCATTAATCGCGATGTTGTCCTGGTCAAACTTATTTGCTAGATCTGTAGCTTCCTGGGCTTCTTGATGAAGCTTCTCAGATTCTGCTTGCATTGCGCCTGTCGAGTTATCAGCAATCGCTGCATTCGCCGCCGGAGCCGTCATAAAGCCAAGCGCTAGCAGAGCACCCACGACAGGAACCACAAGCGAGGTTACGCGCATCAACTTACGGCGAGGACGATCAGAATTACGAAGTATCATTTTTTCTCCTCAATTAGTTCAATAAGGACTGTGCACTATAAAAAACCGGTGAAAGAGCAACACCGGGTTTTAACCGACGTACTGATTAATCTCATTCTGCAAAGCCTCAATAGTCGGTGATGGACTATCTAAAGTTCCATCCGCTGTCAGGCCATAATGCTCTTGTAAAAGCTTGATATGAACGCCTGTGATGCTGTAGCCAGTTACATTCGCACCCCAGCTCTGGACTTTGAGGAAAATATTTTGCGAGCTAGTTCCGGATCCTAGCCACTGATACATGGCCAGCATGGTTGGGGAACCAGAGGCCTGTGCATCATCGACCCATTCCCAACCGCTGACGATACCCGAGCAGGATGGAGCCATACTTGATGGCTGAGAACTAATAACTCCATCCACCGACAACCCGGCCCCACGCACGGCATTCATAAAGCGTTGGAGCCCTGCCGAGGTTTCCTCGCCCCAGTAACCATCAACGCTAACCGCACTCGCACTTGTTGCGGTCACCAGAGTGGAGCCGAAAGCCAGCAAACTCGCAGCGGGCACGCCTACAGCGGCGGCACGCATCAGCCCGCGACGAGAAATACCAGAATGTTCGTTCGTCATTTTTATCCTCCTTCAGGATGAAAATATATGTTCGCAGAGAAGCACCAACGTGCTTTTCACGCATCATCAAATCTCACATAGAGCTAACCGACGTACTGGCTAATCTCGTTCTGCAAAGCCTTGATAGTCTCTGAAGGTCCATCCAGGCGACCATCTGCCGTGAGACCGTAGTGATTTTGCAGAGCCTTGATGGTATTGGGACCAATCGTACCGTCAGCCTCAACACCACCCAGCCAACGCTGCAGGTAATAGATGGTGAAGTCGTAGCCTTGCGCTCCCCCATCGGATTCCCACTGCCATCCGCTGCCCAGCCCAGGATTGGCAGACTGCTGCGATACAGGCTGATATTTCACAACACCGTCTTCATACCCGTATGTAGGCTGACCGAGTTCCTGCGCAAATATATTGAAGAAAAACTTTTGAAGCTGCGAGGTTGTCTCAGAACCCCAATAACCATCAACCTCAAGCGACTGAGCAGCCGGGACGCTAACAATGCTGGAACCCAGCGCCAGAACGCCTGCGGCGGGAACACCTACGGATGCGGTGCGCAGCAAACGACGACGTGAAATACCAGAATGTTCATTCGACATAGTGATACCCTCCTTTGCGTATTTTTCTGGTGCAGGAAGTTGGAGAAGATTTCAGCACACCATAAAACCATCACCGGTAGTAGCGTTAATTATTCTTCGCTATCTCATCATTGTCTGCGCGAAGGTAATGGTTAATTTCATTCTGCAGAGTCAGAATTGTCGGCGACGGTCCATCTAGTGTTCCATCCGCTGTCAGTCCATAATGAGCTTGCAGGGCACTGATAGTCTCAGAACCAAAAATCCCGTCAGCTCCAACACCTAGCCAAGTTTGCATCGCAACTATTGTTTGGGAGCCAGATGCTTGAGCATCATCAACCCACTCCCAGCCACCAGCAAGACCGGGACATGAAGCCTGCAGACTTGACGGCTGAGAACTAATCACACCATCCACGCTCACCTGAGCATGCTGGGTAATATTTAAGAAAGTTTGGAGCCCACTGGAAGTTTTTGACCCCCACCAGCCATCAGCACCAACTAGCGCGTGATAAGCCTGCGCGCTCGGTGCGGTCACAAGGGTCGAGCCGACAGCGAGTAGACCAGCAGCAGGCACGCCAATAGCGGTAGTACGCAGCAGCTTACGACGGGAAAGTCCAGAGTTTTCGAGAGTCATGTTACTTATCTTCCTTTCACATGGTGGTTGGATACGCGCACTCGCCACTGTAGAGCTACAAAAAGCGTTGCTGATTGCGTACTATCTGTGAACGCCTCATAAAAGAAGGCGCAGGGTTATGACATTTCCTCATGCGGAGCGAGGATTTTATTTAGGGTGCTCAGAATATATCTGCAAGAGCTGCATACCAGCAACACATCTCAAAAGTGATTTTTGGTCACCTCATATAATGCATTTACTGTGCAGTGCTTTCCTGAACGCCTCTGCCCCTACCGTAGAAGCTACACAGGCGAGTTTTCAACCCTTTGAGGCTGTTTTGCTGCATCGCGCAAGACAGAAGTTCATGTATTTTATGCTCTATATCAGAGTGGTCATTGTTCAAAACTTTTAAATGTCATATTTCTTATTCGGGCATGTCACATAAAAATATAACGCCACGCTTCGTAAGTTTTTATAAACACTTCATTCTTTAAATATTTTTTCTTAGGTGTTTCAATAAGTAAATATCTATAAGCACGCTTTAATCCCTGCGAGCAGATAGTATTGTGGCGAGCAGATAACAATCGATTATCTGCTCGCCACAATAACCATCTGCTCGCGCCTCATCAAACCTGACGCATAGGGACTTTAGGATCCGTGAAAACTAATTCTAGGCCTGTTCTTCTGCCGCTGATCAGATAGATAATCAACAACGATGAGAACTGCAATAGCAACGTCTTGAAAACGCTGGTCGTACACAGTGATCTGATATTTGTCGCGCATCTTAAACCTAGGCTTGTGAATAGCGGCGACAATACCTCCTTCAAGAACAATCTCAAAGTTACCCTCCCAGAAACTACCCCCGATCTGAAGCGGAATCTGGTTGAGGTAGGCCTCTATGTTGAGCCCAGCAAGTTTAAACCGTTTGCGCATATACAGCTGGTCGCCAGTGGAAAAGCCAACATTGAAAACGGTACCGAGCCCAAGCTGCCGCTCTAGCGTGAACTGCACGCCGGTCTCAACGTTCGTCACATTCATGTTTTTGCCGAGAACCCGGTAGTTCTCATCAACCTGATATACCGTGTACCCGCCTTCGTCGGTGACGACATAGTGGTCGGTAATTTTGAAGATTTTCTGCGCCGCGTAAAGCTGCCGCATCATGCTCTCCTCTCTATGTGTTTCGGTGGTGTCGTCGGTAGCTCAACCATAGCACCGCGTATGCTCTCAACGACGGAATGAAAGGTTTCAGCCTTTACCTTTTTAGGAGCTTTAAGGATTTACTCACCACAATAACGACGATAATACTTATTAATATTTCTCCGAAAAATACTATTGACAGAATCGTGTCATACAACACCGGAGATGATTCCCGATCCATTGGAAATGTCACAGCGAAAAGCATAACCGACATAATAGGAGCAACTAATATACTGTATATATTTATCCAGCGCACACTTTGCAGCTTCGCCCATTTTCTACACTGCATATAAGCCCTGAACTGCAAAGCAACATGGATAATATACGGAATCGTGAAAAGGGTTAGGGGGACAAGATGCCCAACTACTATGCTGTAATCGGGGGTTTTCCCACAGGGCTGAGGGGGAGCATTGACCAAATTTACAACCCAGTACCATATAAGACCAACCACAAGGACGGAACCCCAGATGGTTCTTAACACGTGCGCTCCAAGAAGGAATTTACGGAACGGGATTTTGGGCGTGGAATCGCCAGGTGCAGCCGAAGGTAAAGGGATTCTAGAGCGATTCATCAGGCACCCCTTCGGATACCTCATGCTGCTTTTGTTCTGAAGATTTGTCTGTCTTTTTAATACTATTTGTCGTGACAACAATCATTAAGATGCCCAAAATAACCTCGTAAAGGGCTAC
>NZ_KV793063.1:0-77734 GCF_001808385.1 Rothia sp. HMSC08A08 | reverse complement strand
AAAGGCAGGGTTGTCTATGATTGATTGGTGTCGCTTGTGGGCAGCCCTGATGTTCTATATGTCGAACCATGATGAAACGTTTATTTTGATTAAGGAATGAAAATATTATGAATTATTACGAACCTATAGGGTTTTATGATGATGGCTACGGAGAAACATTCTTCCCGGTCGTTTATGTGCGGGAGGATGGTGTTTTAGAGCGGCAGTTAGAGCTGTTGCGGCAACGGGGATGGAAAATTATTGAGCTTTCCTGTGAAAAGTTTTTAAAGTCTTCAGGCTCTGAGGAAGATGCCATGATAGTTTTTGAGGCTATTGAGTTTCCGTATGAGATTCCTCGGTTGCCGGATGATTGGATTCATGAGTATCTTGAGGATTTGCATTGGCTGGATTTGAGTCAGGGGTTCTTTTTTGTTCTGAAGGATTATGATGTGTTCTTCCAAGATCAAGAAAAAGTTGACTATTTTATGGCGAAGTGGACTGCAAAGTTGTTGCAGACTGTGGATACTGAGTTGAGGTACCGGTATTCGGAGGATGAGGATGGGGAGTATGATCCTGCGAATATCCTTTATGGTATGGAGGTGTCTCAAGAGCATCTTGATCAGGTGTTGGAGTTTTTTGAGGGTCGGGCGATTGTGATTCCTGATTTCGATGAAGATGACCCTGGGGCGGAGCATCCTTTGTATGTGAAGACTAAAGAAGACGCTATCAGTAACTTGAAAGGTATAACGGTTGACCCAAAGGATACTGAGGGTTAGTTGTATCTTCTGAAGAGATGATGTGACGAATCGTCCAGATCTTCAATTTACTAAAGATGGTAAACGATACTACGTCGAATGGGATCGTACTACTTCGGGACGTGAAATTGGGCATGCCAAACGTATTGCGGCTAACGATCCCACACATGGTGGCATTGAGCTACGTATTGTTAACCCATATAAGAAGTAACTAAATTAAATATTGAAAGGTGTGGAAGAATTTTTATGAGTAATAGCGTTAATCAGTATCGTCTGTTCGGTGGTAAATATGAGCCTTATACATATCATTTGGGGTACATTAAAGCTAATTACCAGAATGCGGCAAAATATTACAAAACTTGGTCAGATCGTTTTATAAAGCCTTACAGGGACCTTCGAGCGGTTGATATTGACGTATCAAAAGGAGATATTTTTGAATCTCTATTACCTTTGACGCAAGTAGCAAGCAAAATTATTTTTGCTCAATGTCTTAATGGTTGGACAATGGTTTCGACTAATGCAACCACAACACTTGATTATACAACTATTATGCATAATATGGCTAATATTTATGGATTAGATTGTGTCGTTCTTGATTATGTGCGTAATATTTATCCCTCTAAAAACTATAAAGAAGGTGATGACTACTATGAATCGTATGGAAAAATAGTATTTAATTATTATGATGGAGAAAAATATAAAAGTAATAATTTTTGGGGGAGGCGGACGATAAACCTTAGTCGTCAAGGTACTCAGAAATGGAGTTTCCATTCAAGCGGTGAAACTCTAGAGTTTGAAGATTTGAATGTCTTTAAAAAACGTAAAATCGTTGATAGATTTTCTCCTGAATTGTTGGTAAAATATGCTCGTCACGTGGGGATAGATCCATATAATCCAGAGTTCTATACTGGGCCAGTAATCCTATATACAGTAGAAGCTTCTTGGCTTCATGATGAACCTCAAATGCTTGAACCTAAGACTTTTAGAGAAGCACGTGCTGAGTTTGGGTACGACAAGCTTTACGACAGCTATGGTGATGATGAAGACCCATCGAAAACTTATCTTGATGGTGTCCAGAAGAATGAATCTAAAAAATCTGATGAATTCGAGCCTTTAGATGAATATCAGGCTGATTCTCTACGTCTGAGTGAGCTACAGGCATTGTTGCCATTACCGGTTGAACAGGTTAGCGTAGGAGATTTGAATTTCTCTTTCACGGGTAATAAAGATAATTCTTCCTTTAAGCTCTATGTGGATTGTGACTGGCGTATCGCTCCAGCGCGAGAGAAAGATCATCTGGAAGGGTTTCCGAAGAATCAGCAAGAGCCTATTAAAGCTCTCCAAGGCGGCATGATAATTGCCGTTGAAGCGGATACACCAGATGCCTATAATCCGCTTATTACCGTTCGCGATATTCATGGTGAGGACTGGGTAATTCACATCCTGAGCGAAGATGAAAATGCTCCATGGGGTGTCATACAAAATCGGGAACAGATTATCGAAGGCCCCAGTTGGCAGGCTCACGAAGCATGGAAAGAAGCACGCTGTCAGGAGACCGAAAGGTAAAAGCCTAAACATTGGTGACGAAAACTCGTACACCTGCAAACTCTATCCGATACTATCGCTAATGTAGATCATTACATTCTCTGCCCCATGACGAAGGAATAAATACATGGCACTTATAAGCCCCGTTACCAGTCAGAATGATGACTTACAGCGCACCATCGAGCAATTACATTATCAGGGTGCTGAGGATATTCTTGTTAATGCCCCTCAGCAGAGTGCTTACGGCTACCAAGTAGGGTATAACCATCCCGAGTTGCAGTACACGCTTGATGGTAAACGGTACTATGTTCTCTGGTTGACTGAAGAGAGCAAGCTCGCGCAGTATAAGGCACAGCGTATAGCTGCTAATGACCCAGAACATGGAGGAATAGAAATACGTACTGTGCGGGAATACGATGATCCCGCGACGAAGACCTTTACCCGTTCCGCATCCTAAATTCTTACGTAGCGATAACCGACAGAATAGAGCGTTATGAATCCCCACTACACGTTAGCTAACGGTGCATATGAGCCCACTACCTACGAACTTGGTTATATTTATGCGGATCTGCAGAATATCGCCCAGGCATATATCGACTGGCAGCAAGAGCTGGGCTACCGCATGCAGTATGAGGTTGTTGAATCAGGCGGGTTAGCTGCGGCGATGTCGTACCTTGAGCCGCTGCGTCGTATCAGTGATGCTGTTGTGTTTACTGAGTGCGAAAATTATTGGGTTTCGGTTTTGACAAATCGTGTGCCAAGTAACGATGTAGATTCTATTGTGCACACAACCTCTCGACTACTGAATACTACCGGCGTGCTGATCTCAAATGTTCCGAATCGGTACCCTATAGCTTCTCATGCTGATTCTCGGGTGAATGTGCGGGGTCGTCGCCGGTTTGAGGTTCTTTTTCAGCCTGATAATCCCGGCGATATTCACACGGAACGGGCTCGACGATGTGTTGAGGTTAAACGTGAGATGGGTTCTCGGTGGCGTTTCGTTCATGAGGGGCTCCCAATTAACTTTGAGCAGGAAGAAGCATATAAGGTTGCGCGTATTCCTGACCGCCTTAGTGAGGATATGCTGATTGATTATGCGCACGCTATGCGAATTAACCCGTATGAGGAGAACTTCTACACGGGTCGCAGCGTGGCGGTGTATCGGTACAAACCAGAATTTGAGGTAGAAGAGAATAAGAAATTTATTGTGCCTCATAGTTTTGCCGAGGCACGCCACTATTTTGGGTATGTTCCTTCTGATGGCACAGCCCCGTTGGAACCATCGGATGAGACACCTGCCGGGTGGGATACCCGTTCAGTACTTGAACGTATGCGTTCACACCTCCCGCTAACCATTGATGCAGTGGAGATCATGGGTGAGGACGCCTGCGCAGTTTTATCTGGGAAGGATTGGGCACTTCAAGTTAACTGTAGCGGTGTTCTTACTGCGGCAGAGGGCTCTGTTCCCAAGGAGCCCCAGGAAAATCATTTTCCGGATAGTCTGGGGCAAATTCAGGGAACGGTAATCACTGAGGTTTCCGGTTCAGAAGACGGGTATAACCCCGTGATAACACTGCGTGCTTCTGATGGTTCCCTGTGGACTTTAACCCTGCAAGCGGGCGCGGTGAACGATCCATGGGAGCTATTTGCTCATGGCGAGCGTATTGCTGGCTTTTCGTGGCAGGATCACCTTGCTTGGCAAGCAGGAGATCTCACCGAAGGGTAGCTCATATAGAAGGTGACTTCTCGACATAGCCATCGGGAAGTCACCTTTTTACCGTCCCTATCATGTTCCTGCGGTTATCCAGACGGAAGCTGAACAGCGTTCCGGCTGGTAAACTGATGGTGCTATACGTGCGGTATAAAACCGCGCAGTCACCGTGTGAATGTGCCTCAGGCGTCTGCCGTAAGCACGTACCCTAAGAGAGGGTTTCTTATGATTATTGGATACGCCGCTGGCGCCTACGACCTGTTCCATTACGGGCACCTCGAAATCCTGCGCAAGGCGAAGGAAAACTGCGACTACCTTATCGCCGGTGTTGTGCACGACGACGTTCTCGAACAGACCAAGGGGCGTCGCCCCGTTATCCCCATTGATGAACGTGCCGCAATCGTCAGCCATATCGACTATGTGGACGAAGTCTATATCGAAACCACCCCCGATAAGATCGAAACATGGCACCAGAAGCCCTTCAACGTCTTCTTCAAAGGCGACGACTGGAAAGGAACCCCGCAGGGCCTCGCCCTCGAAAAACGCTTCGCAGAGGTCGGCGTGAGCGTCCACTACTTCCCCTATACGGAGCACACCTCAAGTACTAAGCTCCGCAAAGTTGTTGACCTGCTAGAAGCTGAGCACGACCTGCGTGTTGAGATGCGCCGCTTCGCCGAACTTCTTGGTGACCGTGCCTATCATGAGGCGGTAGTCGCCGCTAAAGCAGAGGCCGCCGTGGGAGCGGCAGAAGCCGAAGCATCCTAAAGCCCCATCGGTCGCTAGCATTCAGCACCCAACAGAAAAAGGCTCTTTATTCGAATAAAGCGGGTTTTCCGCCGCTTCATTCACATAAAGAGCCTTTTTAGCAGGTAGACTAGCAGGTCAGTAATTAACCCTGCTGAGCGGTCCACTTCTCAGCCGAGGTACCAAGAACCTTGAGCACGCGACCAACCTGGGGTTCGGCAGCGGCAGCAATCTTCTTGCCCACCAGCGGAATCGAGCAGGAGACCTCACCATTGACGTCCACACGTGCCTGGCTGTCGCTCACAGGAGTGAGGGTCTGGGTAGCCTGTGCGCTTACAGGCATACCGCTAACCTTAACCTCGGTGTTCACGGTGCGGGTGCCGTCGGCAGCGGGTGCGCTCACTTTATCGGTCTGGGTCATACCCACACCGTTAGAGACGAACTTCTTCGCAATATCCGGCACGCGGTCTGCGGGGATGGTGCGCTCGGTGGTGATGGTGTACTCACCGGCGGGGTCACCGTCAAGGTTGAAGCTGACGAAATTAACACCAACCTCGTTGCATACAAAGCGTGCGAAATCTTCGCTGGCGTATGCCGCAGCGATCTGCTCAACCGACACGTTGACGTCGTTGGACTCTTGAACTGCCATATTTTCTCTTTTCCTTCCATGGCGCGTGCGAAGCCCCGGGCATCCTATCCGGAAGATAAGCGCTCCGAGGCTTTCGTACCTAACAGGTAACAGCCTTCGTGGCTGCACAACTTGAGTGGAACACCCGCGTATATGTGCGGTCTTCTACCTCATATAGCGGCGGATGCTCCGGTGTAGCCTTACGTCTGAAAACTCGGCGGATACATGTGCACTATATCGCCGATAGCTACTTAGATTCTACTCGCTGGGTGTAATAGCGTTAATTCGAGCCATTTCTTGCTTACCCGCAGCGTGGGCACGTGCTGCCTGCTTGAAACGGGCTATATATCCCTCAGCACGGCGAGTCTTCCCCGAAAGCAGGTTATCGAGCTCCTGCGCCAGCTGTTCCGCTGCGATACTTGGGTTCGCCACATAGGGCTGTGCCGCATGAAAAAGTGAGGGATTTTCAAAGGCTAGAGTAAGCTTATCGAACAGGTCCGCGCGGCTCTCAACGATAACGGCGCCGCCCTGCTTCTCCATCATGGTAACGAAAGGGACCTGGTGGTTATCGACAACTTCATCAAACTCAACGCGGCGCGGTACAACGAGGGGAATAGCACCGGTGGCACGCGCATCCTGAATAGACCCCGGACCGCCCTGAACCAGCACAACCTGCGCCTTGGCATATAGGCGTTTGAGGGTGCCTGCAGGCAGAAGTTTAACGTTATCTGCCCCTTCAACGGGGGAGGTATGACCGTGCTGAATGAGGCACCGTACCTGAGGATTCTCCGCCAAATAAGCCTTGACCCACCGTAGCAGCCGATCAAAGGTGTGATAGTCGGTTCCGAGAGAAACCACAAGATCATAAGTATCCGCCGGAAGACGTGAGGGAGCCTGGGCGAGAGTGAAGCTCGCCGGATCGAGAATAATACTATGCCCTGCGGTATGGGGCATGTTCTGAATAGACATATATGTCTGATCCTAACTCTAATCGGTGAGTGCGGAATCGGTCAGCCTAAAGAGTGGAAGTAGGCCAGCTAACCCCGAGTGGTTGGTAAATCGGAAGAGTTTCTGCGATTGACTCCGGTGGTTAGTCGAAGGTAATGCTCGCCCGCAGATGTTGTTATCAGTTTGTTATGTATTAAGTATATACGCGCAGACGCAGGATTAAAGTAAAACTTCACGGTCATGAAAGCGGTGAAAATTATTAATCCCACGCCCGCGCATATAATGCGGTGCTGCGCCCTAGAAAATCGGATGCAGAATCGTCGAATCCGGAAAATTCTTCTGCTGTTCCTCATTCTGAACGTTAAAGCTATCGGCCAGAATATAGAGCATTTTTCCCGTCATCGTCGGCAGCGTTGGGCGGTCATAACACTCAATGTACATGGTCTTGACCCGAAATAACTTCGCCGCTACGAAGAACGGAACCGCAACCCCGGCCCCCGCAGACACCACGGCCTGCGGTTTCTCCTGAGGAATAACCTTCAGAGCCAAGAAGAAATTCCGAATAGCGTTCTTAATATTGCGGGTCGTAGGGTAGTAGGCCCAATGTACACGCTCGTTCTCAAGCGCCGCCTGAACATCGGGCTGTTTGAAACTCACCCACACTCGCTCGTAGTCTTCCCATGCAGAAGCGGTCTCGGTCAGATGCTTCAAATGCCCGCCGCTGCTAGAGACGAGAAGTAACTTTGCGGACTTATCCGACGAATTATTCATCGCTTACCCTTCCTTCTGCGGTTCCATAAATACTGCGATGCTCACGGTATTTTCAAGAGTCTGCAGGTACGAGAAGAGCTCGCGCAGCTTTGCCCGGTTAGTATCTTTGTTCACCGGAATCAGGCACAGACGAGTAGCACTGCTGAAGCGCACAACCTGCGGAAGCGTAGCGGAATTCCCCAAATCAACCACAACGGGAATGGAATTACCCGCAACATACTTCTCGGGGTTCTGCAGCGAGTGACTGTCTTTGAGCGACTTGTAGTCGATAAAACGCACCTGATCGCTTGGCAGCGCGGTGTAGAGAGCCTGGTACATACGGTAAGCGAGTTTGCCGGATGCAGAACTGAGGGTAATACCGGCATAACCGGCCTTCTTGAGGTCACCATCCGTAGCGCCTACACGGTGCAGCAGCAAAAGCGCGCCTTCGGCGTCGTTCGGCTTGAGCTCATGCGAATCGATACCCATCTCCTTGAGACGACCAGCGTAGCCCAAGGTACGCATCGAACGGTCATAAATGTATGCCGCAGCAATACCCACCAGCAGACCGAAGGCACCGCCCACAACCGTCAGAACCATGGGGGAGAGACCCTTCTGGCTCTTTGGAACCTGAGCCGAGGATACAACACGACCGCCCTCCTGAGAAATCAGCTCAAGCTGAGAACGGCGCTCACGAAGCTGCGTAAGTTCGGAGGCAGGGATGGTAGTGCTATTTTTTGCTTCGTCAATCTTCTCATCGAGCTTCTTGAGCCGGTCCTCCACAGTCGCCTTGAGGCCTTCACTGCGTACCTCTAGGTAGGCTGCAGCCACGGCATTCGCGTAGTCAGCCGCTTGCTTAGCGTTAGGCAGAGTCACCTCAATATCCAAAACGGCCGACTGCGAAGTACCCGTTACCTTCGTGGCAGCCACGAGCTTATCAACGTTCATCTCCTGGTAATTAGGACCCTCTTGGTTAGCCTGAGCCTTGGTGATAGCACGTTCGGCAACCTGACGGGAACTCGCCGCACGGGACTCGGTGTTAATATCGACCTTCACGGAGTTCGCGCTGCCTGTTCCTGAAGGGTCATTCACGAGCGGATAAACCACCACAGTTGATTTCGCGGCGTATGATGCAGGCGAAATCACTCCGTAGGTGCCCGCAAGAATCGCCATCACCACGATCGGAATAAGAACAATGAGCTTATGGCGCCATACGCGCTGAACCTGCTCAAGCAAAGATGCCGAAGGCTGTTTCTCGGAAGTGCTCGAATTTTCCATGGTGTTCTCTTTCTGAACGATAATCCTGGGTCGTTCGTGGTTCGTGATCGGTGTTGTGTTGTGAGAGTCTGTCGTATCTTCAGAGGATTTCGCCTGGGCTTCGGCGTCTGTGCTTTCCGCTGGTGTCGCCTGAGTCTTAGCGGCGGGCTGCACAGGTATCATGCCCGTGGGCGTATCCGGGGCACCATTCGCGGTAGCCTGTGCAATCGCAGGAAGCCTCGGCTTCTTCACGGCTTGCACGGGTCGAGCTGGCTCGGGAGATTTATCGGCTTCAGGCTGTGCAGAATCCTGCGGCAGAGCATTTCTGAGGGTACCAACCGCAGAATCGGGTGAACCCGGCTTGTCGCCAGCCGCCGCACCCAGGAATATTGGTACGGTTGGCGATTTTTCGATATGCGGTGTTTTCCCCGTCTGGGGGTTGCTGTGATCCTGCGACGATGCGTTAGCCTGCGGCGCAGACTCTTGTTCTCTCCCCATGTGCGGAGTTTGTCCCTTCTCGTGAAGTTGTTCGTGGTGAACCGCCGTTCCCTCGGCGGGAGGCGTAGCTGACAGATGTGTCTCAGCTGCGGTATGTTGCTGAGATTGCGCATCCGAAGACTGCGCCGGTGGTGTTTTTGAAAGCGCCGCAGTAACGGCGGAAGCAATGCTGGAAGAGCGCTGAGGATGCTGCGGGGAAACCCCGACGAGCTGAACCATCGTTGCTCCGTGGGCAAGCGCATCATTCAAGCGCTGTGCATCGGCACCGGAATCGGTATACTGCGGGAACGCCTCACGCCGCCCCTGAGCAATGGCGGCACGCACCGCTGAAAACTTGCTGGGGGAGCGAACGATCGCCATCACCGTGGTAGGCGCGTTTTCCGGGGTCTGGGCTGCAACAACTTCTTCTGCGGTTGCGGGCTTCTTGCGGGCCGAGAGGAAACGTTCAACGCCCAACGGCTTGCGGAAGCGCTTCAGCAGGTAGCCGTAGCTTGGAACCAGAAGAACCAGGTACAGCACAAGAGCTACTAGGCTTTGCCCCAGAACCGCAAGCGGAATAAGGGCGCATACGGTCGGTACCACACCGCCAAGGATGAGCGCCGGAGCCATTTCCTTGACGGTAGCGCGAATACCCACCAGCTTGAAGACCTGGTAGCTTGCTAAGAACGTATCAATCAGCAGTGCCGCCGCCCAAGCGGTGACGGCACCATAGAGCCCCCATAACGGAACCAAGGTAAGGTTCAGGATAATCGCCAGAACCAGAGCCGAGAGCTTATTGAGAAGCTGCCAACGGCTTTTACCGCTCATAAGCAGAACTGACTGCACGCCGCCCGCACTCATCGCGAGCATCGCCGCCGGGCAGATAACCCAGAGAATACCTGCGCCAGACTCGAAACCTTTACCAAAGAAACGCAGCAAAACCGGGCCGAAGAAAGCAAGTGAAAGGTAGAAAGGCCAGGCTAGGGCGGTGAGCACGCGGGTGGTCGCGAGGAAGATTTCACGGGCACGAATCAAGTTTTGGGTTGCCAGAGCCGCGCTGATCGATGGTCCGGTCACGATGCGCCCGGTGTGTTCGACCATAGTGCCAACACGCACACACCGGTTTACCGCGCCGTATACACCGCCTGCAGCCGGTCCGAGGAATGCTGCGATAACCAGCACATCAATCCATTCGAGTGCGGTCTCGACAATGGCGGCAACACCGCGGGCAGATGAGAACATCCAAAAGGAACGCAGCGTTTCTTCTGGGGCGTCCTGATGCTCGTTCGTGGTGGGCGGCGTATCCTGGCTCATTTCTTCGGGAAGAGGGCGGTTGAGCAGGTATGCGGTGACTGCCGTGGTGATAATCACCGGAATAGTCCATGCCCATACTAAGCCCATCAGAGAACCCGCGAGAATCACCGCAAGAGCTACACCCGCTAGACGGAGAGTCGGGAGCACCACGTTCTGCAGGAGGGTGAATGTCACTACCTGGTTTAGACCGCGTAATGCTCCGAACCCCACCGTCATGGCAGCGGCAATTATCAGGAACGGAGCGCTCACCCGTAGAGCGGTGGCGTATTCGTCGCTTCCCGGCATGATCAAGCTGTACACCAGCGCTGCGAGGGCTACAACAACGGCAAGAAGTACCGAGGGGAAAAGAGCGAAGCGGATAAGCTGGGGGAGCGCAGAGTATCGTCCTAGGGCACGCTGTGCGGACATCGTGCGTACAAGCCCGGTATCCGCGCCGAAGACCGAGAGCGAGGTCCCGATCGCAAAGAGCGCCATTAGACGGAAGAATTCACCGGCACCGGCGGCGCCGATTCCGTTTGAGACCACGAGGGTTGTAACGAACGCAATACCGGCACCGTACATCACACAGAGAGAAGCCAGCGATCCACTGCGTGCTAAAGAAGCATGACGTGCCATTAAAGCTCCTCTCTGTAATATCGTGCACGAATGCAGGCCATAGCGCTGAGCAGAAGAACGCTCAGCTGTGCCACATCGAAGCTGTAGAAAATAATGACAACACAGCTGCAGACCGGAATGGAATGCAGCCAGAATCCGGCGGGGGTGCGCACCTTCAACCCTTCACCCAAAATACTGAGAATAAAGAGGGCATATATAGCAAGACCCACAAATCCGAAACAGAACATTAGAGTCCATAGATACCCCTGAGTACCCATCGAAACACCCACGCTCAATTCCATGCGGGGAGTTCCATACCCCACAATGGGAGACTCTAAGGACGCTGCCCAGGTTGAGCGGTACAGCGCCGCGCGACCGCCGGTCGAGTCCGAATATTGCTGACGACCCAAAATAGCTGCCACCGTGCCGGAGGCAATTAACGCGGTCACCACCCCGACAACCATCACCCCGGCCGCCGTTACCAGGCCCCAATAGCGACCAATAATCAGGCGAATAATGACGTATGCAGTCGCAAAACCCAGACCAATGAACATACCGCGGTTACTGGTCGCAACGAGCGGCACGACCGATGCTCCGAGGACGATCGCCAAAAAGATGCGCAGAAGCCACGAGCGTGTGCGAGCAAAGAATGCGAACATCACGGGCGTAAGCACGGTAAAGGCAAGACCCCAGCTATTGGCGTAGGGGAAAGGCGCGGCGGGGCGCACGTAGGGTTCGGGCGCTCCCCAGGGGTTTTGAACCTCCGCGAAGGGTGGGAGCATATAGTCTTTCACCAAAGAGTTCGACATGAAACTCTGTGGCACGACGTAGCTCATTGGTGTTTGAACGCGCACTTCCGGGAAGAGCACGCCGCCCCATCCGAGTACGACAACCGTAACCCACAAAGCAGTTAAACTGCCCAAGAGCTGATTGATCGAGATGCTTTCTTTAGCGTTGAAATAGTAAAGCGCATACACGCCCGCGTTGAGAATATTGACGAAGCGCAGCGTCCAGGCGATATAGTCTGTCACATCTTCTAACGAGACGGTACAGACAATCACCCAGAAGATGAACGCAGCCCATATCCAGAGCGAGCGGGGCACTCGCACGCCGCCGCGGATAGTCAAGTAAATGACCATCGTAACCGAAAGCACCAGCGGCACGATCTGAAGCAGCCCCAACGCCCAGAATGCCGGGAACCCATAGAACAGGGTGAGAAGAGGCCACGCAGGAAGACGTTTACGGGGTGCCTGTGCGGATGCACCGCCCGCCGCGGGTGTAGACGCGAGCTTCCTTGAAGCACCGAGGGTTGGAAGAGCTAGAGCAGTAGACATTACAGACCTCTTCCTGTCTTCTGAACGAGATCAAGAAGCAGCTGAGGTTTCACAATCCCCAGTGCTACCACGTATGCCGCCCAGGCACGTAATTGCTTTTTATCGCGTTTAAGGGCCGAACGGGCGTAGGAACGAGCAAGATCACGGTGACCGAGCGCCGCATGCACAAAAGCTATCTGCCCGGCAATACGTGCCAGTCCACGCGGGCTACGCTCAAATTCGGGGAATTTTTGCAATATATAGGTAAGCCCGTCCGCCATAGCCTGCCACTTACCAGCAAAAAATGAGGGACGATCCCACAGCACCAGAATAAGCGGTTTCTGCACTGAAAAAACGTCGCCGTAGCGGGTTGCTCGTAAGAGTAAATCGTAGTCTTCGCCGTAGGAAGCTGGCAGCTCCTCATCGACTAAACCGAGATGGTCGGTCACAAGATCCTGCCTCGCATAGAGCATAGCGGAAGGATGAATCTCCGTAATGCGTGAGAGCAGAAAGTCATCGAAGGATGCACGCTTAGGCGCCAGCCGCTCAATATCACGCCCACCCGAGCGAACGGTGATACCCGAAGAAACCGCGACCGCCTCCGGGTGAGCATTCCACAGTGCGAGTTGTTCGGTCAGCTTGGTGGGCATCCAATAATCGTCGTCGTCACAGAAACCAATAATTTCTCCAGTGGCGGCAAGAATCCCGCTGTTACGACCACCCGCAAGACCGCCCGTGCGTGTGTTTGCTATCGTAATGAGCTTCCGATTTTCCGGAACCTGCACGTCTTCCAGCAGATCGGGCTCTACCCGGTCATACACCACGACAACCTCGATAAACTCCGCATAATCTTGATCGAGAATAGAGCGTACCGCAGTGCGCAGAGTTTCGGGACGTTTACCGTTAGTTGCGATCACGGCGCTTACGGCGGGAGCTGAAGATTCAAACTTCACGGTTATGCCTCCTGCGAGGGGGACGATGCGGGGGTTGCAAGCGTGACGTATTTACGGCGCATAGACAGCAAAACGGTCGCCGCATTTGCCAAGAAAAGAAGCGCATAGACGAAGACGAAGAGCACGCCAAAACCCCAAAAAATGTAGATCCAGCAGAGCGTACCGGCGTCCATATGCAGATTGATGAAGGAACGGAGGTTACCCCCGGTCGAAGGCGCCGCAGTTTTACGGTTTTTGCGAAGCTGTTCAGCGAGAATCTGACTCATAAAATGTCCGGCGGTGAGCACTGTGAATGTCATGGGCAGTGCCCAAAGAATCCAGCCACCGGGAAAACCATCGGCGGTATGTGATGCAGAGAAGTACTCGGGAAAACGGATAAAACCTACCAGCGTCGCTAGGTGTACGGTGGGTACTCGCATGGAATCTACTACATGGTCAAGCCATTCTCCGGCAGGTGAGGATGCGCCGGTCACGCGGGCTACCTGCCCGTCCGCCGAATCAAGCCCGTAACCGAGGGCAAACAGAAGCGCAACGATAACGCCTGTCAGGATTGTTGGGGGAGCGGTTAGAAGAACGATAACACCTGCCGCCGAGACAGCAGCGCTGACCGCCGTAACGCCGTTGGGCGTAATACCGAGGGAGACAGCGGCAGCAGCAAAATAGCGTGCAATCCTGCGGTTTACCCATCGGGTGTATGCGGGAACTCCAATACCTGGTTTTTGCGCCTGCTCAAGCGCTCTCAGAGTATCCGAAAAGCCGGGGCGTTTTGCTGTGCTTGGCGTAGTGATGTGACCCATGTGAAGAATCCTAATCGGTGATCAAAGTTTGAGGTGGTGCCGCGGGTGATGACGACGTTTGCTGTTACCTAAGCCCGCCGGAAGACATGCGATCTAAAACCGAGTGTCCGAGCAAAAAGTAAGTCATAAAGATTATAGAAATAAAATGCTCTAAAAAGTAGGACTTTGCCAGGCGCGCCTTATTTTGCTGACTCTTAGTCAAACATTGAAGACGGTATCGCGCTGAAAAACGCCCCCGTAGCCGAATACTAAATCCAGCTACAGGAGCGTTTATGCAGTCCCTACAAAGGGGCTAGGTGATTACCAACCGAATCCGTAGTCGTAGAATGCACGACCGAAGAATCCGTGGGCATAACCGAAGCCACCCATGTAACCAAAACCACGGTGATCGTAGTTATAGGCTACGCGTTGGTTACGACGACCGTAGTAGTCACCGTTACCATAGTTGCCGTAGTACTCCGGGTAGTACCAGTACCAGACCTGAGGGCGGTGCTGCTGACCGTTATCCTCCTGATTCTGTGCTTCAGGAAGGGGGTTCTGGTGCTGCGCGGTGGAAATAACCTGCATATCGAAGCTGATGTTGTTGCTCCAGTGCGAGTTAGCGTGAACCTCAACGGCGATTGCGTTGCGACCTTCGCGCAGGTACTCAGCAGGAACGTCAACTGAGAACAGCTGAGCGTTCTGGCTTTCCGGACGCTGGGTTGCGGGGGTATTAGCCGAGATACGACCCTGCGGCATGTTCTTACGAGCAACTTCCTTGCCGTTGACATAAACCACAGTACCGTCATCTGCGTAGGTGGTGAGCTTCAGATACTGCTGAGCCTGTTCCTTCGTGAGGGTAACGTCCTTACGGGCGTAGATGCTCATCGGAGTACCAAAGAAGGTATTCACCTCGGTCTCAACGTTCACCGAGCCAGCACCCAGGGGAGCCTTGCCGCGAGACCATGCGCCGCCGAGCCATGAACGAGTTTTCCATTCGCTTTCGGCGCGGTCGCTGCCTACGCGGTAGACCCATGAAGAACCGCTATCGACGAGAACCTGATCGCCCCGGGGCTTCTGCTCCTGTTTGGGAGCCTCTTGCTTGGGCTGCTCCTGCTTGGGGTTGTCCTGTTTAGGATCTTCCTGCTTAGGCTGCTCCTGCTTCGGGTTCTCCTGCTGCTTAGGCTCGTTCGGTTTCAGATCATCGTTGGGATCAGCGGGCTGAACCTGATCGTCTGTCGCAGGGTTTTCCGGCTGAGGCTGTTCATCCTGTTTAGGATCTTCCTGTTTAGGCTGCTCCTGCTTGGGATCGTCCTGGATGGGGTTCTCCGGCTGAGGATTGACAATATTCTTATTGTCATCCTGCTTGGGATCTTCCTGTTTAGGATCCTCTTGCTTGGGCTGCTCCTGCTTAGGATTATCCTGTTTGGGAGCCTCCTGCTTAGGATCTTCCTGCTTAGGCTGCTCTTGCTTGGGCTGTTCCTGCTTGGGGTCCTCTTGCTTAGGATCTTCCTGCTTAGGGTTTTCCGGCTGAGGCTGCGGATTCTCCTGCTTGGGGTTCTCCTGCTTAGGCTGCTCAGCCTTCTTGCCAGATACAGCAACCGAAGTAGAAGCAGAGTAGTTACCGTTTGCATCAGCCGCACGCACGAAGTAACGAGCGTTGTCGGTGTGCTTTACCCTGTAGCTGGTGCCGTTCACAGTAGCAATCACGCGATCGTTACGGAGCACATGGTAACGTGCACCCGCCTCGCCAGATGCGCTCCAGTTCAGCTGATCGTTATCACCGGATTGAGTAACGGTCAGGTTACTCGGAGCAGGCGGGGGAGTAACATCGCGTGGTGCGTAGCGTACGAAGCCAACAGATTCCTGCTGCACACCATTTTCACCTAGGGAGCGGTTCAAATCGCCGCCAACCCACAGTACACCATTGGAGTCCACGAAGGATTCCCAGATGCCATGACCACTCTTACCCTTAAGAGTAGGAGCGAACTCGGGGAGAGTTTTACCGCTGTCCTTATCGAACGCAGCAACCAAACGGATGCTGTCGGTCACGGTAGAACCACGCCATGCGTAGTCGTGGGTGCCGCTGCCCTGGTACAGGAAGTCACCACAGTGGCAGGCGCCGTAGATGTTATTACCGTTGAGATGCAGATCCTGGAAATCACCGCCGTTGCGGGTAATACTCGAGCTCAAACGGGTCATTGGTTCGTTCTTAGTGTACTGAGAAATCATGTGCTCAGTACCACCAAGCCATACGGAGCTGCCAGCATCCTGAACGTCAAAGTGGAAGCCCCACACCCTTTTCTCGCGGGTTTGTGGATCCGGAAGGTATGAGGGAGTGACCTCCCATGTGCCGACCTTCTTGGCGGAATCGAGGATACGTGCCACACGGAATGCGCGTTGGTCATTCATCTCGGTGAAGTAACCGGCGGCAAATACCTCGGAGTTATCTGCCGATGCACTCATACCATTTACTGTTCCGTTGAAACGCGGGGTCCACGTGCGATCAACCTGGTTGGTGGAGATCTTCACGCGAGCAGCGTTACGGGAGTAAACCTTATTGGGGGTTCCTGAGCTCTTGAGATGGGTAAACGTACCGCCCAAGTACAGGTAATCCCCCTGAGCTTGCAGAGTCTTCACAGAAAGAGCTGAACCGGAAACATTGTTTTCAACCTGCAGGTTCAGTTCGCGGTCAAGCTGTCCGGTTGCGGGGTCAAGCACCGCAAAACCGGGCACCTTTTCGCCGTTAACCTCGGTGAATTCACCACCAACGGCCAACTTGTTGTTCGGCAGAGCCTCAAGAGACTTAATTTGACCATTGAACTTCGGCTTGAAGGTCTGCACCAGTTCACCAGTATTGACGTTGAAACCAGCAAGATAAGACTGATCCACATGAGCACCGGCTGCAGACTCCAGGTATGCAAAGTCACCGCCGGTGAAGACAGTGTCGCCTACCTGAGTAATAGCCTGAACGTAGGTGTTCATTTCGTTGACGTTACCGGTTCCAGACTTATCGCTTGTGCGCCACTTCCATGGCATAGAACCGCTCTTGGGCAGTGCGCGGCGGTTACTTGCCGCGGTACCGTTATCGCCAATAGCCTGTGCCCCCATGTTCTGCTGGGTTAGCTTCGGGCGCAGGTAGACCTGAGTGAAAGCGAAGGGAGTAGCGTTGGAACCGCTCGGGCGGTACAGATATGAGTTGCTTGCGCTCTCATTGCGATTTCCGTTAGCACGAACATCACGGCTGTAGCTAAAGCCGAGCTTCCATCCCTGCTCACGCTGCTCATCAAAGTTCAGCACCGAGTAGGTACCATTTTGCTGGATATGACCCTCGGTCTTGTCGAAGTGGGTACGATCCCTCTGCATGTACTGGGGGTTATCCGCGCTGACGTCAATATTGGACCAGATATTGTTGCTTCGCAGAGCCCAGGTCCAACGCTCGGTCTGATCACGATGCGCCGTGATGTTCTGCCATTCCGTGCCGTCAGTATTCAGAGCGCGGCGGAAGCGCACGCCATCTTCAAGATCCTGCGGCTTCTGGCCGTTCAGCAGCTCATCAACAGTGGTAGAGGGCAGCTGTACCGGAGTCATTGCGTCGTCACCCTCAGGGCTAGTGTATAGCTTAGACGCAGCACCTCGACCGTGGTAGTTCTCGGTCCAGCCGTCACGGCCGCGACCAATCAGAACCCAACCGCCGCCGTTAGTCTCCTGGTCGCAGTAGAACTGCTGTGGAGCCGACATCGAAGGGGTGTACAGCCAGTACTTACCGGATTTTGCATCCTTGTTGACTTGTTTAGCTTCATAGCAGGAAGCGGCTGCCTTGTCGCTGGAGGAGCCGTCGTGAACGACCGCATCCTCAGCAGCGTAGGCTACGGGACCTACCGGGGCTAGCCCGGAAAGTCCAAGCGTCAGGGCAAGCCCTACCGCCGTAGTCGCTTTTCTAGCAAATTTCATGGTTTTATTGCACCTCCGTTGAATGCTGAATACGTATTGAAGGAGTGGAATAAACACGGGCAGACACCGAAGGATAAAACGGCCTTACGATGCCTGTAGGTACGACGTACCATGTGCTTAGCAATCGGGATTGTTAGGGAAGTCGTGTTGGGCTATTTTCCACGTGCCGTCAGATTCGACCAGCGTATATATATTGAGAGTCCGTTTGCCTCCGCTCTGGAGTTCCCGACCCGCGCTGTCTTTGGTCTTGACTTGGGAGGAATCCAGGCACACTTCGACGAATCGTGCACGCTTGCCCTGGTAGGTTCCTTCGGCAACTTTGGGGCTGCCGACGACCGTGCTGGTGCCCTCGTAATGCCAACCGTTTTGGGCGTACTCGGCAGCGGATGCCGCGTATTCTTCAGCGGCGTTGTCTACAGCTACCTTGTTGATGGAGTCCATGGTTGCCTCATCAAGAAACTGCCGGGGTTGACCGGAATCTGATGAAGCAGTATCTGCTGAACCTTCAGGCGCGCTTGGAACAGAAGACATGGTCTGCTCATAGGAGTTTACGAGACCGTTGACTTCTTTAACCTCGGCAGCGTCAGTCGAGACAGTTTTAGCGTCTTTGAGTTGCTCTGCCTGGGGATAATTTTCGTCCTGCGCAGGAACTTCAGCCTGTGCAGATTCAGAGGAAGAAGTAGCAGTCTCAGAAGAAGAAGGGGCGGAAGAAGCGCTAGATGCGCTGGAAGCAGAAGATGACGAGCTTGCTGAAGCTGAGCTGTCAGGGCTCGCAGTCTGTTGATCTGATGACTGAGAGCATGCCGCGAGGGGGACTATCAGAGACAAACTCAGAAGTAAGCCCGTTGCTGCCCGTCGCTGTTTCGGAAGTGAAGAAAACGTACGAAGCACGATCTTTCTCGTTCAGTTGTAAGGTGGTTGGTTATCGGTAAAGTGAAGGCACTTCTGCCAACAATAACGACAACCCACCCTTTGTGTAATTGTAAGTGAGTGAATTGCTATTGCCGACGGGAGTACCCGTTGGTTTTTATTATTTTCCATGGGGCTACACCGCGCCATGAAGGCACAGAACTTTCCGTGGATACCTATAGGCTAGCACAGCGAACGAGAGTTGTGACCGCGGTGAGGTCACAATACTCACGGATAGTCCGAGGGGTGGACAAATACTATAAGAAAACCTAATAAATATTTTATGAACCCTTATCAAAAGAAAGGTGTAAATGGTTGTTTCGATACAAAGTTGATAGTTGTCCTCACATATAGAAATTTACCCATAAAATACCTATAAAACTTCGCAGGGCATGGGTAGAGTTGGGTTTCGGCAACTGAGTCTACTTGAAAGATATCTAAAGCTCTTAAATTTATAAATATGCACTCAATATACGTTCTGAGACTTGGCACATACTTTACCTATCAAATAAAAAATAATAGTACATACCCCCAGAAAACAGGTTCCCTGTGATAACAAGGGAGAAGGGAGGTGGGCAAGCCTTACTATAAATTTCCTAGCCACAGCTTTAAAACCAGGATTTACAAGGGGATATACCTTAAGGACACTCTCATGAACAGTTAAAAATATGCATTTCGCATGCCATCCTCAAAAATATGAGCAGATAGGAACCGACGAACAATAGATTTTGTCGTGAAGACCCGCCTCACCGGCTGTAGTCGAGGAGATAGACAAAAAGCCTGAACGAGATACCCCTACGGTATAAGATAGACGGGTACCCAAACGCATCAACGTGGCAATATAGAGCGCACGCATTATTGGGAGACGCCGCCTTGAATGCCACCGCATCCGGTAGAAGGAGTATCCGTGAAACTAACTGGACTGAGCCGTCTTCTGACAGAACAGCCCTCCTACCGTCATATTCTTGAAGCCTGCGATGTTCCCGCTGCGGAACGTCCTGTCCAAACCCTGATTGGCGCCGTTGCCGGTGTACAGGCACCCCTTATAGCTGATCTTGCCGTTGCAGTACGGCGCCAGTCCAGAACCGGAAAAACTCCGCTGACGCTCATTATTACACCAACCGAGCGACAGGCTGAGGATACCGCGCATGCCCTGCACTCATATTTGCCCGATCACCATATCGAGAGCTTTCCCGCGTGGGAAACTCTGCCGCATGAACGGCTTTCGCCACGCAGCGATACCGTGGGAAAACGTCTGAATGTTCTGCGCTCTATAACTCATCTTGAAACTCCGACTCCACAGGTTGTTATAGCTCCGGTACGTGCGGTCATTCAGCCTCTCGTGGCTGGTATTGAGAACCTGGAACCGGTAAGCCTAGTACGCGGTGAAGAATACTCTTTCAAAGACGTCATTAAAGGTCTAACAGATGCCGCATACTCGCGTGTAGATCTCGTAGCAAAGCGTGGTGAATATGCGGTTCGAGGCGGTATTATCGACGTCTTTGCACCTACCGCACAGCATCCGGTTCGCTTGGAATTCTTCGGCGACGAACTTGACGAAATACGTTACTTCTCAACGGCAGACCAGCGCACTCTAGGGCAAGAAGCAGACCACCCAACGCACGTTACTTTACTCCCATGCCGTGAGCTTCTTATTACCCCGGAAGTTATGGGACGTGCTGCCCGACTCAAAACGGACTATCCGGCGGCATCAAGCATGCTTGAGAAGATTGCGGGAGGTATCTATGTCGAAGGCATGGAATCTCTAACCCCGCTTCTTGTCGATAAAATGCAGACTCTCGTGTCTCTGCTCCCCGAAGAATCACTCATTATTTCTCTGGAACCTGAGCGGGTGCGTGCCCGTGCCGAAGACCTTGTGGCAACCAATGAGGAGTTTTTAGCGGCCGCTTGGGATGCTTCCGCTGATGCGGGCTCGCGTGCGCCTATAGACTTGGGACAGCTTCGGGTCAGCGACAGCGGGTTCCACACGATTGCCGCGACCCAGCAGGAATCTTTGGACCGTAACCTATCCTGGTGGGAAATCACCGAGCTTGTCGATAGTGTAGATCTTCTCAACAATGCTCCCGACGACGACATCCCAACTATGACGGTCGCGGCACAGGCTCCAGCATCCTTCACCGGCTCGGTAGAACAAATGCTTCACGAGGTTGGTTCGCTGGTTCGTGACGGCTGGACGGTACTGGCGCTTACCAATGGGCGAGGATCCACCGACCGCCTCATCGAACTTTTCCGCGAGAGTATCTCAGGAGAAGACCCAATTCCGGCCATACGTCGGGAAACCCTCGACGGGGGAACGGAAGGCGCTCTACAGCCCGGAGTCGTCGAAGTTTGTGAGACCCCAGCCTCTGCCGGATTTTTAATTCCTGAGGCACGCTTTGCTGTTTTGACTGAAGGTGAAATTTTGGGCAGGCGCGGCACCTACGCGCCACGTGGCGCGAGCGGCAAAAAACTCAAACCCCGTAAACGACGTAACGCCGTCGATCCCCTGGCGTTAACCCCTGGCGATTATGTGGTGCACGAACGCCACGGTATCGGTAAATTCATTGAAATGGCTTCGCGCCCAGTCGCTGGAGTGTCTTCAAAACATGGGGAAACCCCTTTGAAAGAATACCTGGTGATCGAGTATGCGCCTTCAAAACGCGGGGGAGCCCCTGATCGCCTCTTTGTACCCTCCGACCAGCTGGATCTCATTTCGCACTATGTGGGAAGCGAAACCCCGACCCTCTCTAAAATGGGCGGGAGCGACTGGGCTAAGACAAAGAGCCGCGCACGTAAAGCAGTCAAAGAGATAGCTGCTGACTTGGTTAAACTCTACTCGGCGCGGCAAGCTTCGCGCGGTCATGCATTCTCAGAAGATACTCCCTGGCAACGGGAACTTGAGGAATCTTTTCCTTATAATGAGACTCCCGACCAGCTCACCGCTATTCACGAGGTTAAGGCGGATATGGAGAAGGAAATCCCCATGGATCGCCTGATCTCCGGGGATGTTGGCTTCGGTAAAACGGAGGTCGCTATTCGGGCTGCCTTCAAAGCCGTGCAGGATGGTAAACAGGTTGCCATACTTGTACCCACAACCCTGCTGGCGCAGCAGCATTTTGAGACTTTTACCGAGCGTTTCTCGGGGTTCCCCATCAAAATTAAGGTGCTATCGCGCTTCCAAAAAGCTAAAGAAACCCGCGCTATCGTGGAGGATATTGCCTCCGGGAGTATAGATGTGGTGATTGGTACCCACCGCATCCTCTCGGAAAACGTGAAGTTCAAGGATCTTGGACTCGTCGTTATTGATGAGGAACAGCGCTTTGGTGTGGAGCATAAGGAAAAGCTCAAGCAGATGCGCACTAATGTGGATGTGCTTGCCATGAGCGCCACCCCGATTCCGCGCACGCTCGAAATGTCGCTCACCGGTATTCGGGAAACCTCAACGTTGGCGACCGCACCGGAAGAGCGGCATCCCGTGCTCACTTTTGTGGGGCCGCGTACTGATGCCCAGATTACTGCCGCTATTCGACGCGAACTTATGCGGGAAGGGCAGGTATTCTTCGTCCATAACAGGGTGGCGAATATTGATACTGTTGCCGCCGAAATCGGTAAGCTCGTGCCGGAGGCACGCATCGCCACGGCACACGGGCGCATGAGTGAATCTCGGCTTGAGCAGATTATCGTGGACTTCTGGGAGCGACGCTTCGATGTTCTGGTGTGTACAACCATCGTGGAAACTGGATTGGATATTTCAAATGCCAATACCCTGATTGTTGATAACGCCCAGAATTATGGACTGAGTCAGCTGCACCAGCTGCGCGGGCGTGTGGGTCGCGGGCGTGAACGGGCTTATGCCTACTTCCTGTACCCGACGGATAAGAGCCTGGGTGAAGTTGCGCATGAACGCCTCAAAGCAGTAGCAACCCATAACGAGCTGGGTGCCGGACTGCAGCTGGCGATGAAAGACCTTGAAATTCGCGGCGCCGGTAACCTGCTCGGCGGCGAACAGTCCGGGCATATCGCAGGTGTCGGCTTTGATCTGTATCTGCGTCTCGTGGGAGAAGCCGTGGCAAATTTCCGCGGCGAACAGGAGAATACCGAAGTCGAGGTTAAGGTTGATCTTCCCGTTAATGCCCATATTCCGCATGATTATATTGATGCGGAACGTCTACGCCTGCAGGCATACCGCCAGATAGCCTCCGCAGACACCGATCAGAAGATCGCGGAGGCACGCGAAGAGCTTCATGACCGTTACGGTGCCTTGCCCGAACCCGTAGAGAATCTGCTTCAGGTGGCGGTGCTGCGCCGCGAAGCACGGGAAGCAGGCATCCATGAGATTACTGCGCTGGGGCCGAAACTGCGCGTGGTCAGCGGTGAGCCGCTGCCGGAATCACGGCAGATGCGCCTCAAACGTGTGTATCCTGGCTCAACCCACACCCAGCCGAAGGGTCTGAGCACGTGGCTGACGCTGGTTCCGCGTCCTAAGACTCTGCCGGTCGGTGGCGTGGACCTTATTGACGGTCCTATGTTGGAATGGTGCTCGAAGTTCATTAACTCTATCTACTCGGCAGACCCGAAAGCATTGGAGGAGTCATGATGCCATCGGCACCTACCCCGCGCACCCCGAAAGGCTGGGTGCGACTTCTGCTGAGTATCGTGGGATGGGCGGCGCTAGGCATTGTCACCTTAGGCACGATTGCTTGGGTCTTTTTCGGCACATACGGGTTAACGGTGTACTTCGTTGTAGTGGCGTACCTGCTGATCGCGGTTGCTTGCGGTACACCTGCCCTCTTGTTTTATACAGCCCATCGAGCTAAGGTTCGCAGCGGAGAATTTGGCACGAGCGGACCGGTAAGGTTTGGCAGCAAGGAATAGCGTGGGAGCAACAGATTGCCGGACGGTGTCACATTTCTTATAGACTGTGATACCGTCCGGCAGATAAGAAAAACTATAAAATGGGGTACTTCAGTTACTTTTGTACCTTATTCTGATCCGTAATCTTACGGGTTGTCTTCGAGGGCAGCAGATGGAACACAACACCAAAGAAAATTCCAAACGCAACGAGGGAACCGGCATACAGAACCGGACCGCCTTCGGGGTAGGTGCCCAGCAAGTAGAGGGATAGAAGCAAAAATACGAAGCAGCCGATGAACAACACTGCGTTCTCAAGATGCCTGCCCTGCCCGGAGTAGGCGGGAGGTTTCGTCGTTTTAGCCATAATTTTCCTTCATCTGTAGCGACCTGCATTGGGTCGATGATGTGTGTGCTTCACCCCGGTTTCAGTGCCCTATAAACATTTGTAAACCGAGAAATCCTTTCTCAAGTATAGTGTTTTTACCCGCACGAATGCACACTTATGACGCAGCGCAACTTCAAAATATGGTTCATGACGTTACCCGGCAAATATAAGACTCTCGTAGGCATCAAGATGTATCCGTAGCGTTCTCGACGACTCTGTCGCTCCTGCAGGCATCACGGTACCTACTCGGCACCAAAAATCGGCATTTAATATCCTAGAGACGACGGCGGTTTCGGTTGAGTATTTCAGTGTGATAGCACACAATGAAAGTGTGACTTCAACAGTGAACTATGCATCCCAACGAATCGTGATACTAGGCGCTGGGCCCGGCGGCTATGAGGCCGCGCTTGTGGCAGCATCATCGAATGCTGATGTAACAATCATCGAACGTAATGCTCTAGGCGGCTCCGCAGTCCTAACCGATGTGGTACCTTCGAAAACGCTTATCGCTACCGCAGATATGATGACTCGTTTCTCTGACGCCGGGCGATTGGGGATCGAAAATACCAAGGGCGACGCGCCGCAGTTGCAAGTAGATATGAACCGGGTGAATAGCCGTGTTTTGGATCTAGCGCATCAACAATCTGCCGATATCAAACGGGCCCTTGCCTCTGCCGGGGTCAAAATTATCAGCGGCACCGGTAAGCTTACCGGTCCACACACCGTCGCGGTTACCGATAATACCGGGCTGGAATATGACCTGCATGCAGACTTTATTCTGCTGTCGGTCGGGACGCACCCACGTGAGATGGCGACCGGGCAGCCTGATGGGGAACGGATTCTCACCTGGACGCAGCTCTATAATCTGCGTGAGGTACCTCGCGAACTCATCGTAATCGGTTCGGGTGTTACCGGTGCCGAATTCGCCT
Organism: Rothia sp. HMSC08A08; assembly: GCF_001808385.1. NCBI lineage: Bacteria > Bacillati > Actinomycetota > Actinomycetes > Micrococcales > Micrococcaceae > Rothia > Rothia sp. HMSC08A08. The sequence continues at coordinate 52,959 of NZ_KV793063.1, read as the reverse complement.
CTGCCTATAACGGGCTTGGCTCCCAGGTGACCCTAATTTCTTCGCGAGATCGTGTGCTTCCGGGCGAAGATGAAGACGCCGCGCGTGTGCTGGAAGACGTCTTTGAGCGCCGTGGTGTTCGGGTAATGCCGCGGTCGCGTGCGAGCGCCGTGGAACGCACCGACGACGGTGTGGTGGTGACTCTCTCCGATGGACGCAAGGTTTCCGGCACGCATTGCTTGGTCGCAATTGGTTCTATTCCCAACACTGAAGGACTGGGTCTTGAGGTCGCTGGTGTAGAGACCAACGAGTCGGGATATGTGGTTGTTGATGCTGTTTCACGTACGTCAGTACCGCATATTTACGCTGCTGGAGACTGCACGGGTGTGTACCCGTTGGCTTCCGTAGCCGCTATGCAGGGGCGCATAGCGATGGCGCATCTTTTGGGTGATACGGTGCATCCGCTTCGCACCGATCGAGTGGCAGCGAATATTTTCACCACCCCGGAGATTGCGACCGTGGGTATTAGTGAGAAAGACCTTGCCGCCGGGGTTTACCGAGGCGAGGCTGTCATGCTTCCGTTGACTACGAATCCGCGCGCCAAAATGATGGCGTTCCAAGACGGCTTTGTGAAGATTTTTGCCCGTAAGCACTCCGGTACTGTGATTGGCGGGGTTGTGGTCGGTCCGCGTGCATCCGAACTTATCTATCCTATTGCGCTGGCTATCGAGAAGAAGCTGACGGTGGATGATTTGGCCGCTACCTTTGCTGTATACCCGTCTCTGTCCGAGGCGATTTCTACGGCATCGCGGCAGCTTCACACCCGTGTTTAGATTTTTGCATAGCTCTTGATATAGGTTTGAGGGGCGTGACTCTATATGAGTCACGCCCCTCAAATGCATACAGGATTCAGGTTATTTAGTGCTGACCGCGTTCATATCGACGTCGCGGGTTTCATGCGTGAGCAAGATGAAGAGAACACTCAGCAAGGATGCACCTGCTAGGTAGTATCCGACGGCCCCAACACCAAACTTCGTATTCAGCCATACCGCCACGAACGGGGTCAAAGCGGCCCCCAAAATAGATGCCATATTGTAGGCGATACCGCTGGCGGTGTACCGCACATTGGTGGGGTACAGCTCGGGCAGGTAGGCGCTCATGGAGCCGAAAGAAAGCCCCATCAGGCACATTCCGATGAACATGAAGATGGTAACTGCGGTGGTATTGGCCTGTGCTCCGGTACCCACGACGGAGGGTGCAATAAATAGGGTGAAACTACCGCCGAAGACAGCCATAGCGATAGTGGTCCACAGCTGTTGTTTGCGGCGACCGTATTTGTCGGCTAACCATCCCGAGACGGGAATAAAGAGCGCAAAACCAATGATAGAGATGAGCTGAATCTCCAAGAACTTGTGGTAGGGGATGCCCAAACCACCCGCATTAACCTTTCCAATACCGTAGGAAAGAATCCATGCAGTCATCAGGTAGAACAGCACGTAGCATGCCACCATGATAAAGGTACCCTGAATCATGGGCCACCAGGCAACTTTGAACGCCTCAACCAACGGGGTCTTGACCTTCTCATCGTTCTTGACAGCTTTGGCAAAGACAGGGGTTTCTTCGAGCTTGAAACGCACATACAGACCCACGGCAACCATGAGGATGGAGAGCAAGAACGGAACACGCCAGCCCCAAATCAGGAAGGGGTGATCGAGGTTCTTACCGTCTGTGGCGGAGTTGAAGGTAATCCAGCTGGTTAGGAGCAGCATGAATCCGTTAGCAAAAACGAAGCCAATGGGCGCGCCCAGCTGGGGCCACATAGCGGAACGTGCGCGCTTGCCTTCTTCGGCATATTCGCTGGCGAGCAGAGCCGCACCCGACCATTCGCCACCCAGGCCTAGACCCTGGCAGAAACGCATAATGGTTAGCATTGCCGGTGCCCACAGACCAATCTGATGGTAGGTGGGCAATAAACCGATGAGGAAGGTTGCTAACCCCATAGTGAGCAGAGCGCCTACGAGTGTAGCCTTACGACCGATCTTATCGCCGAAGTGACCGAAAACGATAGAACCCAGCGGGCGGGCGATAAAAGCAACGCCGAAGGATGCGAAGGAAGCTAACAGCTCAGTGGTAGGGTCTTTGGACGCGAAGAACAGAACCGGGAAAACCGCCACAGCTGCGGTGGCGTAAATATAGAAATCGTAGAATTCGATGGTGGTGCCCACCAGAGAGGCGATAATAACTCTGCTCTTGGGGGTTGTATTCTTAACCTGCGTGCTGTGCCCGGCGGAAACGTCGGGCGCGTGTGTGCTCATCGTGAACAGCTCCTGAAAAGGGATAGTAGCGACTACGCTCGATGCGGTGAGTGTAGATTCTCAACTTTTATATTCTACGCCTCGCGATGCGGTGCCAACATCCTGTATTCATCATCTGGACCATTCAGCTGTATTTCAGTGTTCGAGGATGAAAAATCAGGAACACACGAAACAAACCGCCGGATGCGTATGAGAGAACGCATCCGGCGGTTATAGGGTATAGAGTCCCGTCAGAAGGCTATTTGATGGTGGCTAGAACGGCACCTGCGGTGACAGTATCGCCCGCCTTCAAGGACAGCCCGGAAATCTTACCGGCCTTATGCGCGTTGATAGGCTGTTCCATCTTCATAGCCTCTAACACCAGGATCAGATCGCCTTCGGCGACTGTGTCTCCATCGGCAACGGAGACCTTCACGATCGTACCCTGCATGGGGCTTGTCAGATCGTCGCCGCTGACCGCATTTGAACCACCGCGAGCACGGGACTTACGGGTTTTCGATGCGGGCTTTGAACTGCTCTTGGCAGGAGTACCGCCCAGTTCAGGCAGAACAACCTCAAGACGCTTACCATTAACCTCAACGACCACGGTTTGACGTTCGGCATCGTCATCATCCACGCTGCCAGGAGCGCCGGAGTAGGGCGAAATGGTGTTCTTGTAATCGGTTTCGATCCACCGGGTGTGAACCTTGAAGTCTGATCCTGTTGCAGGGGCGAAATCGGGTTCGTCCAGAACTGCGCGATGGAAGGGAACCACCGTCGGAAGGCCGTCGAGTGTGAGCTCGTCTAGGGCTCGGCGAGCGCGTTCGATCGCCTGCTCGCGGGTAGCACCAGTCACGATGAGCTTGGCCAGCATTGAGTCGAAGTTGCCGCTGATAGTATCGCCTTCTACGAAGCCGGAATCCCAGCGCACACCGGGGCCGGAAGGAACACGAAGTTTTTCGATGGTACCCGGTGCTGGCATGAAGGAACGCCCTGCATCTTCGCCGTTGATGCGGAACTCGAAGGAATGACCCCGCAGCTGGGGACTCTGCGGATCGATTTTCTCGCCGCGGGCAATGCGGAATTGTTCACGCACCAGGTCAATACCCGATACTTCCTCAGAAACCGGGTGCTCAACCTGTAAGCGGGTGTTCACCTCTAGGAAGGAAATCGCTCCGTCCGGGGCAAGCAGGAACTCGCAGGTACCCGCACCCTGGTATCCGGCTTCCTGCAGAATCTTACGGGATGCTTCATAGAGCCGGTCGCTTTGTTCTTCCGTAAGGTATGGGGCGGGGGCTTCCTCTACGAGCTTTTGGTTACGGCGTTGAAGAGAACAATCACGGGTCGAAACGACTTGCACATTGCCGTGAGCATCGGCCAGGCACTGGGTTTCGATATGGCGCGGGGAATCTAGGAAGCGCTCAATAAAACATTCTCCGCGGCCGTAGGCTGCGACCGCTTCCCGTACGGCGGATTCGTAGAGCTCGATAATATCGCTGCGGTTGCGCACAACCTTGATGCCGCGACCGCCGCCACCGAACGCTGCCTTGATCGCGATGGGCAAACCATGCTCGTCGGCAAAGGCGAGCACTTCATCGGCAGACTCTACGGGGTCCTTGGTCCCAGGTACCAAGGGGGCACCCACTTTCTGGGCGATATGGCGCGCGGCAACTTTATCGCCCAACTGGGTAATAGATTCGGGGGAGGGACCAATCCAGGTTAACCCGGCATCAATGACTTTTTGGGCGAATTCGGCGTTTTCTGAAAGGAAACCGTAGCCGGGATGCACCGCATCCGCGCCGGAACGAATAGCTACCTCAATGAGCTTGTCCATCACCAGATATGACTGGGGCGCGGTCGCCCCTCCTAGAGCGTAAGCCTCGTCTGCGAGTTTAACGTGCTGGGCATCGCGATCCGGTTCTGCATAAACGGCGACGGTCTCTAAACCTTCGTCACGGGCCGCGCGAATAATACGTACCGCGATCTCGCCGCGGTTAGCAATAAGAATTTTACTGACCGGACCGGTATGGTGTCCGGGAACAGCTGTAAAGTTTTTGATGGCTTTTGCCGGGTTGTGAGTCACTGAGGCTCTCCTTTTTATCCTGCCGAAAGCATAGCGAGAAAAGCTGAGAATGGCGAATATATAGCGCCGAATGACGCGAAAAATATAAGAAAAGTGAGGAGGCTTATACCGGGTTTGGCTTAGCGCTCGTTAGTCTGATGAGGACTTCCAGAAAAAGCTTATCGATATCCCATATCGTGAGAGCATTTCCTTGAGTGCATTCACCGACAGCCCAATCACCGTATGTGATTCCCCGCAGATGCCCTGAATAAAGGCAGCACCATATCCGTCGAGGGTAAAGGAACCCGCTACATGAAGTGGCTCACCCGTGGCAACATAAGCATCAACCTCTGCGGCGCTCATCGGCGCAAAGTTTACGGTAGCGCTGCGTACCTGCTGAACGGCGGGAAGCTGTTTATCTTTGGTCTCACCGATCCCATCCCGTAAATCTATGAGGCAATGTCCGGTGTGGAGCACCCCGCTTCGACCACTCATCGCAGTGATGCGCTCGCGTGCTTTCTCAGGGGTATGCGGTTTGCCGTAGGCGACCGATTCAAACTCAAAGACCGAATCGCATCCGAGTACAAAGGCGTTTACTATACCCTGGGCGGCGAGAGAATCAGCAACCGCGCGTGCCTTTGCCTCCGCAAGAATACCGGAGACCTCCGCCGGGGTTAGGTCAGTGCGGCCTTCTTCGCGGGCGCGCTGGGCAGCACTGGCTAGTGCCGCATCCTCATCGACATCAGAGACATGAATATCAAACATAATGCCGGAGTCTTCAAGGAGCTTTTTACGCGCGGGTGATGCGGAAGCCAGAATCAGGCGCGGTGCGGGGCCTGATGCCGAATGCGACGCACCGGATGGAACAGAAGATTGGGAAGTCATATCTTTATTTTAGAACGAGTATCAAGATTGGTCTTCATACGAGAGAATAGTCTCCGTACCATACCGATGCGCTGCATACCCTATGCCGTAGCCAAGAACCGCCTAGGACGCAGCGGTAACCTTGGCAGAACTAGGCGAGGTATCCTCGCCACGAATCAGCTCGGACTGGGCGGCTTCCACAAGATCCTGCGGCACAAACCCGTTAGCGCTGCGCGGTGCATTGTAGATCTCGGCGCTGAGGATACCCTCGCGCTTAGAGACAATCGTGGGAACCAAAGCTTGCCCGGCAACGTTCAAAGCGGTACGTCCCATATCAATAATCGGGTCAATCGCCAATAGAAGACCCACTCCATCAAGAGGAAGGCCCACAGTCGAAAGGGTCAGAGTGAGCATCACGATAGCGCCCGTTGTACCTGCCGTAGCGGCAGAACCCAACACCGACACCAGAATAATCAGCAGATACTGCGAAATATCCAGGTGCACTCCGTAGAATTGCGCCACAAAAATAGCTGCCAGCGCGGGGTAGACGGAGGCGCATCCATCCATTTTGGTCGTAGAACCCAGCGGCACTGCAAAGGATGCGTATGCACGCGGCACGCCGAGATTACGTTCGGTAACGGCCTCAGTCATGGGCATAGTGCCCATCGAAGACCGCGATACGAAACCAAGCTGCACTGCGGGCCATACGCCCGAGAAGTACTGTTTCACAGAGAGCCCGTTGAGCTTCACGATCAGGGGATACACCACCAGGAACACGAGGAGCAGACCCGCATACAGTGCCGCAATGAACTTCACCAGCGAGCCCATGGATGTCCAGCCGTAGGCATAGACGGCATGCCCGATCAGCCCGATCGTGCCCAGCGGAGCGAGGCGAATAATCCACCACAGCACCTTCTGAATAATGGCGAGCGCGCTCTTGACGATATCGATAAAGGGCTTAGCCGCATCGCCCACCTTCAGAGCCGCAATACCGATAGCCCCCGAAATCACGAGCATTTGGAGCACGTTAAAGGAAACCGAAGAAGTTATACCGGAGTCGGTGGTTTTCGTGATGACCTCAAGCCCTAAGAAATTGGAGGGGATAATCCCGGTCAGAAATGCTGTCCATGATCCCCGGGTGCTGGTGCTGCCCGAGGCGCTTACCTCGGCACCCACACCAGGCTGAACGAGCAGCCCCAGTACGATACCGATGGAGACCGCAAAAAATGCTGTAATAGCAAACCAGATAAGAGTCTTAACCGCTAAACGCGCCGCATTCGTCACCTGCGAGAGATTCGAGATTGAGGCAACGACGGCGGTAAACACCAGCGGGATTACCGCGGCCTTAAGGAGAGTCACATAGGACGTGCCGACAGCGTCTAGCGTGGCCATGAGCCAGTTGGGGTTATTTTTTGCATCGCCGCCGAGGGCGAGTGCAACGTACCCGAGCGCGATGCCCAGAATAAGGGAAGCTATAATTTGATGTCCGAAAGAAGTAGCCCAGCTGGGAAATCTAGATTTTTGCGGTGTTTCATGTGTAGTAGGCATGGCGTTACTGTAGACCCGTAAGAGAGAACAGCGGTAATTAGTGTGACGAACTATGACTGTATGACATAGCGTGACCGTGCAAGCGCCACCGAAAAAGACCCGAGGCACGTATTATTGCTAATTTTTATCGGCTCAGAAAAGCCTTTGTGCGAGGCGTGCTTGGTATCCTGAAAAGAGCCTGTTATCACCGAGACAGGATAGTGTGAAGGAGAAATGACCCGTGAGCGGGGCCGAACATCAAACCGCAGATGCCGCAGACGTAGAGCATCCGGAGAACGTACAGGACAGTCAAGACCTCAAGTCTCCTCCTGCACGCGGTACCGGTAAGAAAGCGCTCGCAGTGTTCGGCGCCGGTGCCCTTTTGGCAGGCGGCGGCATATTCGCCTATAACTCTTTGCACCAGAGCGAGGAAGCCTTTAGCGCGGACGGTGAAGAATACGCTCAGGTTTGTCAAGACTCCAACACCGGGCTGCGCGTTGAGGATGAGCAATGTGAGAGGGCAGAGAAAGAGGCCGGGAATACTTCTTCGGATTCCAGCTCTGGCTCTTCGGGCGATTCTCATTCCGGAACTCAGAATTCCGGTAATTCGGGCACGACACACCATTCCGGTACAACCAATGCGTTCCTGTGGTACTACCTAGGGCGCCGCAGCGCCGGTACTACCTCCATTCCCGCCGTAGGTTCATCCCTGAGCGGCGGCAGCACCACACGCCCCAATTCGGGAACGGTATACAGCGGTCTTTCCCGCAGCGGCGGCGGATTTGAATCCTCCTATAAGAGTGCTAAAAAGACTTCCACCTATTCCTCGGGCAAGGTGACGGAATCGCGCAGCGGCGGCAAGACCACGACCTCTAAGGGAACGGGACTGACGGGGAATAACTCGGGCGGTAAGGGTGGAAGCAGCTCGAATAATAAAGGTGGCGGCTCCGGGAGTAAAGGCGGCTTCGGTGGAGGCTCGAAGTCCGGAGGCGGTACCTCCGGCGGATAGCCCGCTCCGCGTATTTTCTCAAGGGATACAAACACCCGGCTGACGTACCTATATCTGCGCCGGTTGCTCTATACGCCTCGCAGATGAGAATTCTCTACAAGTTCCTATACTGCACATCGTACTCAGCGGCGGTGTCTTATCACGAAAGATAATATGAAACGCGAAGAATTTCCGGTGGGACGCCCCGGCTGGGAACAAACCATTATTGATGAAGGCCTGACCTATAGCGTTGATGGTCCACACGATCTGCAGCATTACTGGAATGAGTATGCGGCCTATGTTTTTACACCCGTAGAAATGACTAATCTGCGGGATCAGGCGCGTGAGGTTCATCAAATGTGCCTGCACGCCATTGAGCGTATGGCATCTGGTGCCTACGGAACGCTCGGTCTTCCCGAAGCCGCCTTTAACATGGCTAAAGAATCGTGGAACCGCCACGAACCGGATTTCTACGGTCGCTTCGATTTCATCTACTCCGGGGTGCCCGGCGATCGTCTCAAACTCCTGGAATACAACGCCGATACCCCAACCGGCATCGTTGAGGCCACTATCAGCCAAAAGACATGGGCGAGCGATCAACGCCTCGACACCCGCGGTTACGTACACTGGGGTGAAATTGGTGAGGCTTTTACCGAACGCTGGCGGCAAATGTTTGCGCATGATCTCTCTCACGGCCGTTCACCACGACTGCACTTAGCGAGTGTAACCGAAGAAATCGATGTTAACGATGAAGACTATAACAACCTCTGGCTTATAGCCCATGCCGCCAATCGTGCGGGACTGACCACGAAGCTTATCCGTATCGACGAGGTTATTTTCGATGAGACCCTAAAAATCTGGAAAGACCCTGAGGGAGAACGCATCGAGAACCTTTTCAAGCTTTATCCCTGGGAAGATATGGTGACCGATAGCGAAAGCGGTTACGATAAGCTGCTCTTCGCCTACCACGATATGATGAACCGTTGGATTGAACCCGCATGGAAGATGTTCCTGTCGAATAAGATTTTGCTCGCCGCTCTATGGGATTTATACCCCAACCATCCCAACCTCTTAGAAACACATGTAGGAATGCGAGGCGGTCTGAAGAACTGGGTACGTAAACCGATATTTGGTCGCGAAGGCGATGGCATTGAGATCAATGCTCCCGATTACGATGTCTTTGTGCGTGATGAGGACGATGACCACTTTATCAACGTACCTGAAAGCGAATTTGTGTATCAGGATTTTGTTGCCCCGCCGGTGTACTCGGGGATTATTAACCGCACTAACCTGCCGATGCTGGGCATCTGGATGGTCAATGGCGAGGCGGTCGGTATGGGCATTCGCGAATCGGACAGGCCTATCACCGACTACGAATGTCGTTTCGCCCCGCATCTCGTACAGGTCAAACCGAACCTTATTCCGTAGCCGGTGTACCGCGTTTAACCACACTAAAACCCGTACACTTTGCTGTATATTCATAGGTTTATGTACGATACGCAGCAAAATATACGGGTTTTAGCGCCAGCTCTCTAGGGTTTAGCCTTATTCCCCAGTAAAGCGCAGGGGTTTAATCATCGTCGTCGTCATCCTCATCATCGCTATGGGGCATGACCTCATCGGTGAGGGCGCGGCGTAACGTATCGAGCCCTACCGAACCGAGCATAAGAGCCTTCGTGTGGAACTCACGTAAAGACAACCCATCACGAAGCGCATCGTCTCGAAGTTGAAGCCACAAACGTTCACCCACCTTATAGCTGGGCGCCTGCCCGGGCCACCCTAGATACCGCAAGAACTCAAAACGGATAACGCTCTCGGTACCCTCTAGATTGAGTTTCAAGAACTCGTACCCCAGCTCAGGAGTCCACAAGGTACCTGGTTCAACCCCCAGCGGTTCAGCCCAAGCATCGGGGATCGGAAGCTCACAGTGCACGCCAATGTCGAAAACCACGCGGGCGGCGCGCATCCGCTGACCATCCAACATGCCCATACGGTCTCCAGGATCGGTCAAGAACCCGAATTCTTCCATCAGACGCTCAGCGTAGAGCGCCCAGCCTTCACCATGCCCGGAAACCCAGATCAGCTGCGAACGCCATTTATTCATGCTCTCACTCATGACCAGCGCAATAGCCGTTTGCAGATGATGCCCCGGAACGCCTTCGTGGTACACCGTCGAAGTCTCGCGCCATGTGCCAAATGTATCGTCGCCCTTTGGAACAGACCACCACATGCGCCCGGGGCGCGAAAAATCGGGGGAGGGGCCGGTGTAATAAATGCCGCCCTCATGGGTAGGGGCGATGCGGCATTCCAGACGCAGCATTGGGCCGTCAAGATCAAACTGGGTACCTGCGAGCTCGTGCACCGCGCGGTCCGAGAGCGACTGCATCCACTCGCGGAGCGCATCGGTTCCGTGCAGAGTGCGTGACGGGTCGGCATCCAGGATCTCTTTTGCGCGTTCAATCGATGCTCCGGGCTCGATCTCCTCTGCAACCTGCCGCTGCTGAGCGATAATACGGTCAAGCTCCTGCACACCCCAGGCATAGGTTTCATCAAGATCGACAGAAGCCCCCAAGGATGCCCGAGAGTGCAGGGCATAGAGTTTGCGGCCGACCGCATCCTGCTGGGGAGCTGCCGGGAGCAGCACCTCGTGCAAGTACGTCTTGAGCGTGGCGTACCCATCTTTTGCCGCTTTAGCACCCCGCCGCGCCTGCTCGGCAAGATCCGGTACCGCCTGAGTAATCTCGGCGGCAAGCTCATCGAAGAAACCGCCCTCGGCGATATACGCGGCGATCTGCTCGATAACAATCTCTATCTGTCGACGCGGCGAGACATAGCCTGCAACCCGGGCCGTATGCAGAGTCTGAACAAACCCGGTGATCGCCTGCGGAACGTTGAACAGACGCCCGGCAATATTAGCCCAATCCTGCTCGGTATTTCGCGCCATCAGATCGAACCCGCCGCGAATCTCTTGAGGAACCGAAACAATGTTGTTTAACTGCCAGCCGCCTAGCCCGGCACGGTGGCTCTCAAGACTAAGCCCCAGACGCTCCTGCATGGCATCAAGAGTCACAAGATCAACATCGTCTATGGGAATGACCTGATCAAGTTTCTTGAGGGTCGCGCGCACTAACTGGATATAGGCTTCCTCCCCGGCGGGGGAATAGTCGCGAAACTGAGTCGCGACACCCGTGCGCCCCTGCTCCGTTGCAATGACGGGATCTAAATCTAGAACCGCTTCGTAGAATTCGTTGGCGATGTGATCGACGTCGGTCAGCGCTCGCTTTACGCGGTAAATCTCCGGAATTTCGTGGTGAATGCTCATACTTTTCATACTAACGTAGCGTGGCATACAGCACGGCATTATTGCTCTGTATGTCCAGTACGTGAAGCGCCGAAACTTGCGTGCGCCGCATACGCCGCGACGGCGGCTGAGTAATCCTGAGATTATCAGCCACCGTCGCGTGAGGGGTACTTAAGATAATTACGATGCAGCGGAGTCAGAACCGCTGAAATACGCGTCATCGAGCTCTATCGTCCCGGGCACCCGACCGTCACGAATACCCAAACGATGGGCAATTAGACGGTTCATGAGCTCGTCGCCCGCGATAAGATCCACCAGAATATGCGGGTACTTGGTGGAGCATCGAATGTACTCATCGTATGCATCATCACCGAAAGTTCCATCCGTGATAAACGCACCCAGTTGACCACCCAATTGCTCTAGAGAGAGGTACAGGTTGGTAATATCCTGTACGCTGACCGCACCGTCGGCTGAACGCTGAGCCCGCACATAGAATGCGCGGTCGCGTTGCCCACCAGAGGGGTAAGCAATAACCTGAACACCCTGTGAAGCATCCGCACGTTCAGCCGTATATCCGCGTACTGAGAACAAGTCTGCCGCAATATCGGTGAAACGGTCCTTCGTCACAGCCTGCAGCTGGGGCTGAAGAAGAGCACGTTTGAAGATATCGCGGTAGCGCCTCTGCGCATCCTGCACGGCATTCCTTGCGGCTTCGACGGCGCTGAGAGCGTCCGAAGGTGCATCCGACGATTGCTCTACACCGGGTGTCTGAGACGGTACCGGCGCAGGTGCCTGGTAGGCGGGGGCAGGCTGGGTGAAAGACTGTGCAGAAGCGTAAGCTGCCGAAGAAATACCCGAACCACCCTGCGCCTGGGCAATGTTCTGCGGGGTCGCCTGAACGGGGGCACCATAGCCCGAGCGAGGACCCGACCCGTAATGCCCGCGCGAATTCTGGTAGGAATAGGAATCCTGAGAATGCTCTCGCTTCTCATACGGTTTACGGCCAGTATTGAGCGCAGCCGCAATATCCTCGGGAAGTTTGTGCCGAAGTGCCTGCTTCTGAAGCGGTACGATACGCGCGGCAACAGTCTCCGGAATACCGTTGGGGAAGCGATCCAAAAGCTCTATGGCGCTCTGCGTGAGTGTGTACCGTTCGGGATCCTTGCGAGAAAGCCTACCGCTCTGTCCACCGTGAACCTGCAGATAGCCTTCCTGCTTCAAAACCTGAACCGCAACCGCGTACCGGTTGCGCACGCGAGGAGTCGTATTGGAGCGATGCGGCGCTAAACGAGCCTGCAGATACGGCAAATCCAGCGTGTCCTCAACCTTCGCGAACAGGTCGTAGAAATTGATATCCGGGTTGTCACGCACCAAGGTCAGAATGTCGAAAAGCATATGATGCGGATGCGGAATCTGCTCCGCCGCCGCGGGATCGAGGAACGCGCGGCGCATCAACTCGTCAATCGAGCCGTCCTCTATGCTACTAAGAGCATCGACGTAGGCAGATCCCACCATGAAGACCTCTTGCTCGTCTTCATCTCCCTCTTCGAGGTAACGGTGCGCCAACAGTACATCATAAACATGTTCGCGTCCTTGAAAATACTCAGGAGAGTCTTCGTCTGCAAGCTGCTGAATCTCAGCATCCTGGGCAATAGCACGATCCACATCGGCCAGGGGCAGCTTCGCGTTCTCGCCTTTGGCGAGTACCGCATCCATGATGACGTGCCCCATACGAATGAGAAGTTTCTCATGGTGTTTAAGCTGATCCACCGTGAGCAAGGATACGGGAGCATCATCGAAAATATCGCTGAGTGCCTGGGCGGGCACCCCGTGCGGGAAACTGTACCGCAGATTCTTACCCTCGGTCGTGAGCGCATATGCGATCTTATCGTGGTGTTCCTTGGGGCGCAGGTAGCCTGCATCAAGAAGTCCACGCACAGATTCGGCGCATGATGTCTCAAAAAGCTGCTGTTCCAGTTGGGTGAGACCGTACCATCCCTGCACAAAGCCACATTCGCGCATCACAAGCTCACGAAGTTTACTCTCTGTAACGCTCAGATGCAGCGGAATAACCGATAGGGCAATAGGAGCAATATTGCGCACATTAATTTGAGCCAGCAGTCGCGGATAGTAATCCTGCATATAGAACAAATGCGTGCCAATAATGGGATAGAAAAGATCCTCTAGAATTTCACGCTGTTCGTCCTCAGAGCGCTGAAGAAAATCAAGCCCACGTTCGCTCAAAGAATAGAGCAAATTTCCCGGATGCAGATTACTGAGCGATACATCAAGATAATCATGATTTACGAATGCGACAATAATTTTGTCAATCGCATCACGAAATAACACGGATTTACCCACCGCAATATAGCGCTGGGTCATGGTGAAACCTATTTCAACCCCAACTGGAGTGTAAAGTTCGGGAAAAAGCAGTTTCTGTCCGTGCTCATGTGCTCGTTCAAATTGGCGTAAAAGCGCTAATGCCGCTCGAACCGCAATATCACGGCAATCATCGCGGTACTCCTCTGGAATATCATCCCAGGAAAGCGCTTTAAGAATGTTATCTACCGGTGTTTTCTCATGCCGAAGCATGTTCGTATTTACGATGGTCACAAGTACCCCTGTTGATATCTATATTTACTGTTCTACTAGTATAAACGGGAAAAAGGAATAAGTGTATTCATCCAAAAGGATGAATTATGGCAGGAAGGCGCGCAGAACTGCTGATCCAGCTTTGCGGTCTATTTATACAGGATTCTGCTGTCCTTCGAAGGTATCACCCATGAGAATCCTGCGGAATCCCGCGGGAGAAGTACTCTTCATCAATTCTGTAGGTGCATTCTCCCGGAGCATGAATAACCCCCACACGGTGCCGAATCATCAGTGAAACTAAACGGTCACGGTCAACCAGAGCAATGCGGTTGCCTCCGGGAAGGGCTTCCATTTGTTGCGGAACCTGCGCAGCAAATTCTCCACAGGTAACAAAAACGCCCTGTAACCCATTGTGTAAAAGAACTGCTCCAGCAAATTTTTGAATATCGCTGAGGGTTACTTTTGATGATCCACAATAATGTTTTGCTTGAACATAGATAGGCGGAAAACAAAGTTCTTTAGGATAATGTACAAGAACATCAATCCCGTGATCGTTAGGACCGCCTATAACTGCTGCATGAAAAGTCCCTAAAGAATTAAAGACATCTGCCACAATATATTCAAAATATGTTGGTGAAACAGCATAAATACGTTCGATAAGATCACCGGCAAAATCTGCCGCATATGCCGCCTGAGCCAAAATAAGATCGGGATGCGCATCCCGCAAAGACGCGCCGGAGCTCAACGGCGTGGTCATCGGGGTATATGAACTATGCTCGTGTTTATCTTCTGAAGCTGGGGTATCGGGAAAATCCGACGTGTCAGAACCCTTAGGAGCGCTTGCATAAAGCGGAGTAAAAAGTTTTTGGAGCTCATATCGAGCGCTTTGGGGAATGACGCTGCCGCGGCGCCGAATCTGCGCCGTTAGAATGTCGGCACCGGAATCGCTGAGCAGATAGCGAGTTTTTGAGGTTGTGGTTTTGGGAACGACCAGCACATAGCCCAAGCGAGCCATCGCCTGGAGCGTAGCCTTGACCTGGTGCATAAAAGCATCGGATTTGAGATCCTGAAGTTCTTCTTTGGTGCCTAAAGCGTGTGTTTGTTCAGAGAGGGACTGCGATATATCCGCCACGGTGCGGGGGACTGCACGGCTAAGCCGCCGCAGAGCCGGCAGAAAAAGAATCTCAACGGCCTCAAGCGGCACAGCATAATTTTTGTATTCTTTAGACATACCTGAACCACCTTTCGGGCATTTTAGTGTGGTTCGCTATATATACCTAGTATATAGGGCATCTAAATATCTTCCAGAGAAGCCATACGTATTTCTCTTCATATACGTCGAGCCTCGTACGTTATAGCGCACGAGACTCGATATTTTGCCGCAGCGAAGGCAAGGTTACATCGGGCGAGCCCTACGCCACGATCCCGGACCGGGACGCAGCGAAGCCCCCAGCCGCTGACGCCGGTTAAGCAAACGAGAAGCCGCCGTCAGAATCGAATTGTGCTCCTGCTGAGCCTGCGAACTCTGATATGAAGCTACCAATACGGTGAGTGCGGCAATCTCCTCAACCGTCGGATTACCCTTGATAACACGCAGCAGAGGCTGCTTGGAAGATTGTGAATCATCCTGAATATCCGCAGGATCCACGGTATCAGCATGCGGGGCAGCCTCCGAAGCGCCGTCCTGCGGTAAAACCTGATCAGCGGACTCTTTGGGAGTCGTAGGAGCATCCTTCTTCTTCCCGAAGGAGAAATAATTCAGCGGATTGTAGCCTGCCACAGGCGCCTCCTGACAATAAATAACCGATAATGCAGTATCTTGGTTCGAACTCCGGTCAGTACTGCATCACAACGTGAACTAAGGGCGGTCAAGAACTACAGTGGAATATTCCCATGCTTCTTCGCAGGCATAGCGGCACGTTTATCATGCAGCGCGCGAAGAGAAGAGATAATACGCACACGGGTCTCATGCGGGGCGATAACCTCATCCACATACCCCAACTCGGCGGCCTGGTACGGGTTCAGAATCTCTTCCTCATACTGCTCAATCAGCTCAGAACGGCGTTCCTCAATATCTTCGCCAGCCTCCGCAGCTGCGGCAAGATCACGACGATAAAGAATATTGACCGCACCCTGACCATTAAGCACACCCACCTGGGCGGTAGGCCACGCCATATTAATATCGGCTCCCAGGGTTTTTGACCCCATCGCAATATATGCGCCACCAAAAGCCTTGCGGGTAATGATCGTAATGAGCGGTACAGTCGCCTCCGCATAGGCGTAGAGCAGTTTAGCACCGCGGCGAATAATACCGTTGAACTCCTGATCCGTACCCGGCAAGAATCCGGGAACGTCCACAAACGTCAAAATCGGAATATTGAAAGCATCGCAATTACGCACAAAACGCGCAGCCTTCTCAGCGGCGGCAATATCGAGACATCCCGCAAACTGTGTAGGTTGATTTGCCACAATACCCACTGTGCGACCCTCCACACGGGCATAACCAATCATGACATTCGGGGCGAATAACGCCTGAAGCTCGAAGAAATGCCCATCATCAACCACGGACTCGATCACATCGCGCATATCATAAGGCTGATTCGCAGAATCGGGGATGAGAGTATCAAGATCCAGATCATCCACCACGACCTCAAACTCCTGATCATGATCCAACGGCAGCGACTCTGACAGGTTATTGGAGGGCAAGAATTCCAAAAGCTCCCGCACGAAATCGAAAGCGTCTTCTTCATCTTCGGCAAGGTAGGCACTCGTGCCGGTCATTGCATTATGCTGACGGGCGCCGCCCAAGGTTTCCATGTCAACCTGCTCACCGGTGACCGCCTTAATAACGTCCGGACCCGTGATAAACATATGTGAGGTTTTATCGACCATCACAATAAAATCAGTGAGCGCGGGGGAGTATGCAGCACCACCTGCGCAGGGACCCATAATAATTGAAATCTGTGGAATAACGCCCGAAGAACGCACATTCATCCGGAAAATATCGGCAAACAGCGCCAGAGAGGCCACCCCCTCCTGGATGCGAGCCCCGCCGCCATCGTTAATGCCGATCACTGGGCAGCCATTCTTGAGGGCAAACTTCTGCACCTTCACGATCTTCTCGCCGTTCACCTGCGAGAGCGAACCCCCGTACACCGTAAAATCTTGAGAATAGATAGCGACAAGACGCCCATCAATGGTGCCGTAGCCTGAGACTAAGCCGTCACCGAGTGGTTTTTTCTTATCCATACCGAAAGCCGTGGTACGGTGGCGAGCTAAGGCATCAAACTCTACAAAAGAACCCTCATCGAGAATCATATCGATGCGCTCGCGTGCCGTATTCTTACCGCGTGCATGCTGTTTATCTACAGCGGCCTGCCCGCCGGGGGCAAGGGTCTGCTCGCGACGAGCATAAAAATCGGCGAGTTTACCGGCGGTTGTACTCAAGTCGTATTCCTGAGTGTTCTCAGACATGTATTCCTCGATTCGTGCGGCACGCATCATGGGTAGAGGGTGTTTATGACGTGCGGTGTCGATACGGATAGTAGGTTTTCTCAGGCTAGAAAAGCTACCCTATCAACTATAGTGTGCGGGGCGGTCATGGTGCCAGGTACCCGCGTATTTTCGTCATATGTGTTGCCTCAGATTCCTATGCTCCATCGGGATAAACCCGCCGGTTCGTTGCCTGGTGAGGGCACAAAGCGGCGGGTCGAAAACGGTGCTGAGGGGTAAAACTAGCGGATGCTGCCCAGAGCCGGGTTCCATTCGCCGATAGTGTAGGACTCGACGGCACCGCCAATTTTCATGGGGTCGTTCTTGACGATGGTCTCGGCGGCATCAAAAGAGTCAACTTGAGCGATCAGGAGAGCACCTACGGACACCGAGTCTTTCAGAAGCGGACCGGAAACTACGATCGTACCTTCCTGAACGCGTGTAGAGAGGTATTCACGGTGCGCCGGACGATGTGCATCCTGAAGGGCTGGGTCTCCATAGACGTAAGAAATGACATAGTATGCCATGGCTGGTTCCTTTCCTGTGGTATTTACCGGTGGTTATCTGTCTCCGAGGGTACGCGCAGGGCGTAGACCCCAGTTACTCTACTATCTCACACCCGTACGAGAGCTCAGCATCACGAAGCACAGACTGTACAAGGCTCCGAGCCACTATGATGGTACATATGTTGCTACCAGACCAGAGGCCTGCAATCCTTGATCCGTCCCGTATTCTCCCCGAAGCACGTGAGGCGGGGTACAGCTTCGTGCGGGTCTACGATGTTGTCGATACGACGAACACCGAAATTGTTCAGCGCCTTACACGCGGGAAACCGTGCGATCGTACCGAATTGGGGGAATTATCGGTTTTTACCACCCTTTATATGACCGCCGGAAAAGGACGTATGGACCGCTCGTGGACAGCTCCTGCAGGTACTTGCTTAGCCACCAGCATTGTGGTGCGCCCTCATGCCGGTATTGGGCAACAACTGCCACCCACAAGCTACCATTGGCTGACTATGCTTGCCGGGCTGAGCGTGCTTGATGTCTGGCGTGAGCTGGGGCTTGATGCCGCCTTGAAATGGCCCAATGATCTGGTCATTCAAGGTCGTAAGGCATGCGGTATTCTCGCCCTGCTTCTGAGCGAACCGGCTCAAGCGCCGGGGAGGAAAGAGCGCCTGAGCATTGTCGTGGGGATTGGGCAGAACCTGAATATGCGTGAAGACCAGGTGCCTGTACCGACCGCCACGAGCGCTCTTATCCAACGCGGTGAACCCGTTGATAACCATGTGGTTTTGAACCGTATGCTGACCATTTTTGCCCGTCGCTATCGTGAGTTTGTAAGTGTTGGGGGAGACCCCCAAAAAACTTTGTTGTGCGGACAGTCTCTGCTTGATCAGGCACGTGCCGCCACGGTGACACTGGGAGCCGAGGTATCGGTGCACCTTCCTGATGGACGCATCGTCACCGGGGCCGCAACCGATCTTGATGCTCAAGGGCGCATCCTAATCCGTGATACAACCGGTGCCGTGCAGGCCTATTCCGTAGGAGACATTGAACATTTGCGTCCGGCGGATGGAAGCTACGGTAATTTTTACCCTGCCCTCAGACAGGAAGATTCTCCAACGCCAACACCGTCTGAGATAACCCCTAATACTTCTGCAAAGGCATAAGCATGAAACTGCGTGGCAAACTCTACCCCGGCGAACAGACCATTGTCCTAACGAGGGCTCATCCCGGCGCTCTTGTGGGAGCCTTTGTCTACCTGCTGGTGGCCTTTACCTCAGCAAGTTTTGCCTCGACCGCACGATCATCGGGGCTGCTCTTCTGGGCGGGCAGTGTGGTAGCTGTGGTTACCGCTCTGGTGGCTCTTCGTAAGATATGGCGCTGGTCTGTCACACGGTACGCTATCACCACGCATCGCATCATGATTATTAAGGGCCTGATGCGCCGTAAGGCTGACATATCCTTGCTGCTTGACGGCATGGGAAATCGTTGGGTTTCGCAGAGTAGCCTGGGCGCTTGGATGGGGTACGGATCTTTCCATGTTGATTATGCAGGAGGATTTCGGCACCAGCTTATGCACCTTCCAAACCCCGAACGGTTCCGGAATATTGTCGAGCATGCCTGGCAGGACTACTATCCGTTACGTGTTAGTTATGTTTAGGGTCTAGCGGGCGAGATTTTTGCCTGGTAAGGGTAGAATAATGTGGGCAAGCATACTTTTTATGTCTGCCCGGAAGAGCACACAGGTATTCTTAATGTGAAATACTGCACCCGAATACAGTGTGCTGCATATATCCAGGGGACAAGGAAGGAGAACTCAACGCCTATGACTCATGAGAGCCTATCTGGCGATAGCGTTGAGGCTACCCCGTATAAGAATCCCCGAACGTTGGGCCCCGAAACCCAGATGTTGAATCTGCGTATTCTGCAGAACCTAGCGCAAAACAATATTTACCGTGACGAAACCTCAAAAGAAGGCGTGCGCGTGCTTGAACGCGCCCTGCTGGGAGAGGGTCGCCGGTATAAACCTCGAGAAGCCGCTGCTGCCGCGCAGATGAGCCTTGAAGATGCTCGTCGGATCTGGCGCAATATGGGTTTTCCTGATATTCACGCTGCCGATCCCCATTTCACGGAACTCGACGTCAATATGCTCGAAGACCTGGAGAATCTCAACCGAACGAATCTTGTTGCGGAAGAGAGCATTGTCTCTTTGACACGGTCCGTAGGGCAGCTGACCGATCGCATTGTGGCGTGGCAGATTGAAACGCTGGTGCACGACATTATGGATCGTGATGGTGTAGACGATGCGCAGGCACGCCGTCAGCTTCTTTTCCGTCTTGCAGATCTCATGCCGGTTCTCGAAGAACTCGCGCTCTACGCTTATCGTCGTCAAATGTATACGGGTGTTCTTCGTCTCGCTCTGCGCGAGAATAAAAAGCTGGGGTCGGAGCCAGCTCAGCTTCCCCTCGTGCGGGGTGTAGGTTTCGTTGATTTGGTGTCGTATACCTCCCTGGTTCGTAACCTGAGTGCCCCCGAATTAGCGCGTCTTATCAACCGTTTTGAGCAAAGCTGTCTCGATATTATTGCTCCGAGTGGCGGGCGCATCATTAAGACTCTAGGCGATGAAGTTTTCTTCCTCACGGAGGCTCCCGAGGCTATCGCCGAGATCAGTCTGAAACTGGCGGAGCAAATCGGAAAAGACCCTGAACTGCCAGAAGTGCGTGTAGCATTTATTTGGGGCGAGGTCCTGGCGAATCGTGGAGATGTTTATGGTTCGAGCGTAAACCTTGCTTCACGGCTGGTATCTCTCGCGGAACCCGGTTCTGTGCTGACCGACAGCGAGACCGCCGAAACGCTCAAAGAGTATGGCGACCGCTTTACTCTGACGTACCAAGGCACACGCAACGTGCGTAGCTTTGGTAATGTAGACCCTGTGGCGGTTACGCCCGGCGCTAGTTACATAACGGAGAACGATACATCATGGCAACTCCCTTGAACCTGACCCTGCGCACCGGTGGTGCGACTCATCGTGGGGCTCATCGTGACAACAACGAGGACTCGATGGCTGTAGCGGGGTCTCTATGCGTGGTGGCCGACGGTATGGGTGGTCACGAAGCGGGAGAGGTCGCATCGCGGTTGTGTGTACGTCAGCTGGCGTATTCGCATTTTTTTACTCGACCCGGCGGTATGAGCGAAGAAGAACAAGAAAACTACCGTCAGCGTGTCGAAAAGATTAAACAGGACTACCAAGATAAAAATTCAAAGCAGCGCCATCGTCGTTTAACAAATGAACTGAACCATGAAATTGTGTGTGCCCTTGATCGCACACGTGAGATTTTGGGTGAAACGAACGACAGTATTAAAGATGCGCTTTCGCGTTCAGGCGGTACCACCGTAACCGGCGCGTGGCTTACCAATATAGGTCAGCAGTACCTGTGGGTTGTCTTTAATATTGGCGATTCTCGTACATACCGGTTGATGCGTGAAGACGATGGTATTCACCACGCTGAAATGGAACGCCTGCCGGGCAACGAGGGCAATGTATCTCTTGAGCAGGTCACTACTGATCACTCTGAGGTTCAATATCTGGTGGATGAAGGGCAGATTACTCAGCTTGAAGCCCTAACGCACCCGCGCAGAAATGTGATTACCCGTGCACTAGGTACAGGTAATTTTTGGGAACCCGATTTTTGGGTGCTTCCCGCACGAGCGGGTGACCGTCTGATGCTCTGCTCGGACGGTCTTTCTGGCGAGCTTTCCCATGAATATATGGCGCGTGTTCTTACTTCTATACGTCACCCGCAAGATGCCGCCGATGTGCTACAGCATGAGGCGCTGCGCTCGGGCGGTCGCGATAATATTACCGTGATTGTTGCTGACGCCATAGAAGCGCAAGACTAGTCTTTCCCTGTGACATTAACCGGCGCATCGGGGAAAGTGAACGGTTAGACTAGTGGGGTGACTGAAAATCTTGCTGAAACTCCCGCATCCCTTGACCGTGCCCTCAAGGCGCTAGATTCGAGCGCTGAGCTGACCGATACTATTCGCGCCGAATATGCTGAGCTGACCGATACTATTCGCGCCGCCCGGCATGACTACTATCAGGAAGATGCCCCGACTCTCTCGGATGCCGAATACGATAGGCTCTACCGCAGGCTTGAGCAGATTGAGGCACAATATCCCGCGTTGATTGCTAACGATTCGCCTACCCAAGAGGTAGGTGGAGAAGTCAGCGAGGCTTTTTCGCCGGTAACCCATCTGGTACGCATGTACTCCCTTGAGGATGTTTTTTCTCTTGAGGAGCTTCGGACATGGCTAACAAAGGCCGAGGAAAATACCCGTCTTCTCACCGGCACCGCACCGCAGTGGCTTACGGAGCTGAAGATTGATGGTCTTGCGGTCAATCTGCTGTATCGTAACGGTGTGTTGGTGCGTGCGGCTACTCGTGGTGATGGCACTACGGGTGAGGATGTAACCCATAATGTGCGCACTATAGCCTCGATCCCGCAGAAATTAGCGGGGGAGAACCATCCGGCGGAGCTTGAAGTACGCGGCGAGGTTTTCATTTCATCGGCAGATTTCAAGAAACTTAACGAAAAAATGGTGTCTGAGGGGAAGAACCCGTTTGCTAACCCCCGAAACGCTGCGGCTGGATCCCTGCGTCAGAAAGACCCTGCCGTGACCGCTGAACGCCCTCTGAGCATGTATGTTCACGGCGTGGGCTCGCGGACCGGGCTAGACGTAAACTCCCAGTACCAAACCTACGAGCAATTGGCCGCTTGGGGGCTTCCCACCAGTCCATACAGCAAACTTTTTACTTCAGTCGATGATATTCTTCGGTATATTGCCGAGTACGGTGAAAAGCGCCATTCTTTGGTGCACGAGATCGACGGCATTGTCATCAAGGTCAATGACTTTGTAGCGCAGACTCAACTGGGGTATACATCGCGAGTGCCGCGCTGGGCTGTAGCGTATAAATACCCGCCCGAAGAGGTTAATACCAAGCTTCTTGATATTCGCGTGGATGTTGGGCGTACCGGCCGCGTGACTCCCTATGGTGTGATGGAACCCGTGCTTGTCTCGGGCTCTACCGTTGAACGCGCAACCTTACATAATCAGGATGTGGTGAAGGCTAAGGGTGTGCTTATCGGAGACACAGTGGTTCTTCGTAAGGCTGGCGACGTGATTCCCGAGATCGTGGGGCCTGTGGTTGCTCTTCGTAACGGTCATGAACGCGAGTTCGTTATGCCCACCGAGTGCCCTTCCTGCGGTACGACGTTGGCTCCCGGTAAAGAGGGCGACGTCGATATGCGCTGCCCCAATTACCGTTCCTGCCCGGCGCAGCTGACCGAGCGCATCTACTACGCCGCGTCGCGGGGTGCTTTCGATATTGAAGCACTCGGCTTTGAGGCGGCTAAGGCGTTGACAGCTCCCGCCGAGCCTGAGCAGCCTCCGCTCACGAGTGAGGCGTTCCTCTTCGATCTCACCGCCGAAGATCTACGCGATGTGAAAATTCGCCGCGAGAAGAAGGTCAAGGGGGTGGGTACCGGCAAGTTTGAGCTTGTTCCGTACTTCTATACGAAGCCCACGAAAGCAAAGCCAGACCCTGTTCCTACGAAGAACACACAAAATCTCTTCGTAGAGCTTGAGAAAGCAAAATCGCAGCCTCTCTGGCGCGTGCTTGTGGCCTTATCGATTCGCCATGTGGGGCCAACTGCGGCGCGAGCCCTTGCCACCGAATTTGGTTCTATGGATGCGATCGCCCAGGCTGACCGGGATAGGTTAGCGGCTGTTGATGGTGTGGGCGGCGTTATCGCCGATTCGATTATCGAATGGTTTGCAACGGATTGGCATCGCGAAGTTCTTGCCCGTTGGGCGGCCGCCGGTGTGCGTATGGAAGATGAGCGTGACGAGTCAATAGAACGCACGCTCGAAGGCGTGACCGTGGTTGTGACCGGAACCCTTGTGAACTATAGCCGTGACAGCGCGAAGGAAGCGATTATCGTGCGGGGCGGGCGCGCCTCCGGGTCTGTGTCTAAGAAGACCCATTTTGTGGTTGCCGGAGCCTCTGCGGGGTCAAAACTCGATAAGGCCGAGGCCCTGGGAATTCCGGTTCTTGATGAAGACGGGTTTACGGAACTTTTGGCCCACGGGCCCGATGCGCTAGCACCGGGGGAGTAGGACTCTTACTCCGAGTTATCTACCAAATAACGGCGAAAGGTTACGCTGTAGCTGGTATTTGGTGTGGGGTAGCGCAGCTGCATGATGTACTGCGATGAAGGGCCTGAAACCCGGTAATAGAGTTGTTAACGCCCAAAAATAGCTCTATATGGGGTGACATAAGCACATAATCTCCCAAAGACCGTGCATATATGCTAAGGCGCGCCATCGCGCCGCAGAGCTGTTAAGTGGTTTGGACTCATGTCGTCATGAACCCTTAAAACACGCCGCAAGCGAAAAATTTTTTAAAAAATTTTTAAATGGGTGGAGGGTCACTATTACGAAATGATAAAGCCCACCCCCAGAAACAGAATATAGAAGATTCGTTCTTGTATGCTTCCTTGGTATGGCAATGGATGAGTAGGAATCGAGGTTTTAAAAGTTTGAACTTAGCCTACCCTGAGTTAATTTACCTGGGAGTTCCCTGTGAGAACTCAGAACGCTTGCTGAGAGCATAGAAGAGGTTGGAATCTTGAGTTTTCTCAGCTATCTTTATCTGCAGAACGATTCCTTTATTTGGAATCAATCAGAAATTTAGTTTTGGGACCGGAAACCCCAAAACGATGCCCGGTTCTACCGCACGTCCCCACGTGAGGATGCGCCTCTGCCGTCTACCCCGCAATACGCGACTATGGCGGAAGTGCGAATCACGTGGATAGCCGCTCACATGGTAGAGCCTCGACAAGTAATCAATTTGTTAAAACGGGTGAGCGGTAACGCTATGAAGCTCCGGGGACGGAGTGAGCGTGGATGGCCTTATTTGGAGCATTATGAAGAACACTTCCGCAATCCGCCGTACTGTTGCTGCTCTCGCTATTGGTGGTGCAGCTGCAGCCGCTGCCGCGCCTGCTGCAAACGCAGCACCGGCATCCACCTGGGATGCTCTGGCACAGTGTGAGTCCGGTGGTAACTGGGCAACCAACACTGGCAACGGTTTCTACGGTGGTCTGCAGTTCACCCAGCAGTCCTGGAACGGTGTCGGCATGTCCGGTTCCCCCATGAATGCTTCCCGTGAACAGCAGATTGAGGCAGCAGAGCGTCTGCTTGCACAGCAGGGCTGGGGCGCATGGCCCGCATGCTCCTCGAAGCTCGGTCTGTCCGGTAACGCAACCCCCTCCTACACCGATCCCGGTGCAGCTCAGCAGGAGGTAGCACCTCAGGCACAGGCTCAGCAGTCCTACTCCGAGCCCGTTCAGGAAGCAGCACCTGCTGCTCCCGCACCTACGACTCAGGCTCCTGCTCAGGAAGCTCCCGCAGCACCTGCTCAGGAAGCAGCACCTGCAGCTCAGGCACCTGCAGCAACCGCTGCTGGCACCTACACCGTGCAGTCCGGTGATACCCTCTCCGGTATCGCTGCTCAGCTCGGCGTTGCTGGTGGTTACCAGGCAATCGCAGCTGCTAACACCGACGTTGTCTACAACGTTGACCTGATCTTCCCCGGTCAGGTTCTGAACATCCCCGCATAATTTAGGGAGTTCACCTTAACGTAGACATATGAGCCCCACCTTCCTTTGGGAAGGTGGGGCTCATATGCGTCTAGGCACGATACTGCCCTTTTACACTCCAGACTTTTATGAATGCCAGAGCGAAAATCTATTCTGTGCAGGCTTATAGGTTTGGAGTCCCTGTAAATCTAAAAACTCTCTCGCTAGATCACCAATACGTCAGCATACCTGTGAGCCGGCGGGTACACTAGATAGAGAATTGAAAGTATACCTAACGGAGAATCATGTCTGCCATCACCACCGAGCAGGTTAAGCACCTTGCCGAACTGGCACGCATCGAGATGACCGAGGACGAGCTCAATGCTATGGCGGCAGAGCTCGATATTATTGTCAGCTCGATGGAGCATCTGTCTGAAACCGTCACCCCAGACATACCCCCGACCAGCCATCCGATTTCGCTTCAGAACGTCTTGCGTGAAGATGTTGTGGGGCAGACCCTCACCCAGGAAGAGGCACTTTCAGGTGCCCCCGATGCGCAGGATGGCAAATTCCGCGTGCCCGCAATTCTCGACGAAGACTAAGGGGAAGACGTGAACGAACTTATTGTGCTCACTGCGGCTGAAGCCGCTCAAAAACTTGCAGCCGGTGAGATTTCTGCCGTTGAGCTTACCCGGGCGCATATAGATCGCATTGAAGCAACCGACGGCACCCCACTCAGCGAGAACCGCGCTGACGGTAAAAGTGGTCTGAACGCTTTCCTGCACATCAACCGTGAGGAAGCCCTGGAGACCGCGCAGGCTGTTGATGCTGACCGTGCGGCAGGTCAAGAGCTGCCCGCGCTCGCTGGTGTACCCATCGCTGTTAAAGACTTGATCGTCACAAAGGGACAACCCACCACCGCCGGATCGCGCATGCTTGAAGGATGGATGAGCCCCTATGACGGTACCGTAACTCGCAAGGTGCGTGCAGCACGCATGCCAATCTTGGGGAAGACTAACCTCGACGAGTTTGCGATGGGTTCCTCGAACGAGCACTCGGCATTCGGCGTAGTTCGTAACCCCTGGGCGCTTGATCGTGCCCCCGGCGGCTCTGGCGGCGGATCTGCCAGCGCTGTTGCGGCTTTCCAGGCTCCCTTAGCCCTTGGTACCGATACAGGTGGATCTATTCGCCAGCCTGCCTCCCTCACCGGTTCTGTAGGCGTAAAACCGACCTACGGTTCGGTATCCCGCTACGGCGTAATTGCTATGGCATCTTCGCTTGACCAAGTAGGTCCCTGCGCTCGTACCGTGCTTGATACCGCGATGCTTCACGAAGCTATCGCCGGTCACGACCCCATGGATTCTACCTCTTTGAATGAACCAGTCGGTCCTTTTGCGGCTCAGGCTCTTGAAGGTGCCAACCCTGAATCCCTCAAAGGGATGCGCATCGGCGTTATTAAAGAACTCGGTGGCGGTTCCGGCAGTGGCTTCCAACAGGGCGTTCTTGACCGTTTCCACGACGCCCTAAAGCTGCTGGAGAAGGCCGGGGCTGAGGTTGTAGAAGTTTCCCTTCCTTCAGTGAAGGAAGCGATTAGCGCCTACTACATGATTATGTCCTCCGAGGTATCTTCAAACCTGGCAAAATACGACGGCGTGCGGTACGGTTTGCGCGTTATACCCGAAGACGGCCCCGTGACCATCGAGCGCGTTATGGCAGCTACCCGCGAAGCTGGTTTTGGCGACGAGACTAAGCGCCGCATCATTTTGGGTACCTATGCACTTTCAGCGGGTAACTACGATGCCCACTACGGTGCGGCATTGCGCGTGCGCACCCTCATTCAACGCGATTACACCGCGGCTTTCGAGAAATGCGATGTGCTGGTTTCTCCAACTTCGCCAACGACCGCCTTCAAACTGGGTGAGAAAACTAAAGGTGACCCCATGGCGATGTACTTGGGCGATGTGGCAACTGTGCCGGTAAACCTTGCAGGGGTTCCCGCGATTTCGCTCCCGGCAGGCGTTGCTGACGAAGACGGATTGCCAGTGGGCATACAGTTCACCGCCCCCGCACGCGAGGACGCACGCCTGTACCGAGTGGGTGCCGGTTTGGAAACGCTTCTGAACGATACCTGGGGTGCGCCGTTCTACACCCGCATTCCCAACACCGAAAATCTGATTAGCGACTTTGACTTTGGGGGTACCAAGTAATGAGTGAAGAAGTCCTCAGCTTCGAAGAAGCCATCGAGAAATATGATCCGGTGCTTGGTTTTGAGGTGCATGTAGAGCTCAATACAAACACCAAAATGTTCGATGCCGCTCCGAACGTTTTCGGGGATGAACCGAACACCAATATCACCCCGGTCTCGCTTGGGCTGCCCGGTGTGCTTCCCGTGGTGAACAAGGTGGCAGTTGAATCAGCTATTAAGTTGGGTCTTGCCCTGGGATGCGATATCGCACCTATCTCGTATTTTGCGCGTAAAAACTACTTCTACCCGGACTCCCCGAAGAACTTCCAGACCTCGCAGCATCACGGTCCTATCGCTGAGAATGGCAAGCTGGATGTGGAACTCGAAGACGGAACCGTCTTTACCGTCGAGATTGAGCGCGCACATATGGAGGAAGACGCCGGTAAGCTCACCCATGTGGGCGGTGCCGACGGGCGCATCCAGGGCGCTGCATTCTCGCTGGTGGACTATAACCGCGCCGGTGTTCCGCTAATCGAGATTGTGACCCGCCCGATTGTGGGCGCTGGCGAGCGTGCGCCCGAACTGGCACGCGCCTATGTTGCGGCGATTCGTGAGATTGTCAAAGGCTTGGGTATCTCGGATGCTCGCATGGAGCGCGGTAACGTGCGATGTGACGCAAACGTGTCGCTCATGCCCAAGGGGAGCGAGAAATTCGGTACTCGTTCGGAGACGAAAAACGTTAACTCCCTGCGCTCGGTGGAACGTGCGGTACGCTATGAGATTCGCCGTCACGCTGCTATTTTGGAGCGTGGCGAGAAAATTCAGCAGGAAACCCGCCACTGGCATGAGGATACCCGTGAGACTTCATCAGGGCGTCCCAAGTCTGATGCCGACGATTATCGCTACTTCCCGGAACCCGACCTGGTGCCCGTGGTACCCGAGACGGCGTGGGTTGAAGAGCTGCGTGCAAGCCTGCCCGAGCCTCCTGCGGAACGTCGCCGCCGGTTGAAGGCGGAGTGGGGATACTCAGATGAAGAGTTCCGTGACGTGGTCAACGCTGGCGCTCTTGACGTTATTGAGCAGACTATTGCCGCTGGGGCTAGCTCATCCGCTGCCCGCAAGTGGTGGATGGGCGAGATCGCCCGCAAAGCTAAGCAGGCGGAAGTTGAACTAACCGATTTGGGAGTTGAACCCGCAACGGTGGTGGAGCTTGAAACGCTGATCGGCGAGGGTAAGATCAACGATAAGATCGCCCGTAAGGTTCTGGAGTATGTGCTTGCTGGCGAAGGTAAGCCTGCCGAGATCGTTGAGGCTCGCGGTCTTGCTGTGGTCTCTGACGATGGTGCGCTCACCGCCGCCGTTGAGGAGGCTCTGGCGGCCATGCCGGATGTTGCCGATAAGATTCGTGCCGGTAAGGTTCAGGCAGCGGGCGCAATCGTTGGCCAAGTCATGAAGGCTACCCGAGGTCAGGCGGATGCGGCTCGCGTGCGTGAGCTTATTCTGCAGGCCTGCGGTGTGGAAGGCTAATTACCTAAGCACCCTGATAAATGCTATAACTGGGTGCTAAAAAGGCTCTTTATCCGAATAAAGCGTATTTTTTATCGCTTTATTCGGATAAAGAGCCTTTTTATGCTGAATAGAGTGCAGCAGCGCGATGAGTAAGGGATAAGCCCGCAGCAGACACGCGGCATATTCACCCTCATACGGTAAAGTAGTGATATGCAGCATAGTAGACTGGATAGGAAAGCATGAAGATTATACGAAGTCTCAGCTCGGGGACCCTCCTAATGCTTATCGTGCTTACTTTTGTGCTTGCTGTAAGTTCGGTGCTTGAAAGTGTGCTCATTAAGTACCTTTCCGATGCCGTTATCACGGACGATCGTAAGCTTTTTCTCCTGATGTTTCTTGCCGTGCCCGTATACCTTATCGTCGATACATTTTTTCGTTACGCACGCCAGTATCGTGCCGCTCTCGCTGGGGTGCAGATTCAGAATAATCTGCGTGCAGAACTGTTCCGCCGCATCGGGCTTTCTCCCGTAGCGCGGTTGACGGGCAGGAGCTCCGAATATTATTTTTCGCAGTTCACGAGTCAGCTTGAAAACATTAAAACCAACTATGTTGACGTTATTTTCTGGGGCGGGTACCTTGCCACGCAGCTTATTCTCGCCATTGTCGCTGCTTTTATTCTGAACCCGTTCATGGCGTGCGCTGTTCTTGCGCTGAGCCTGCCGGTGGGGTTGATGCCGGTGCTGACTCGAAAACGTATTGGCGCCGTGACAAAAACTTATGCCTCTCAGACCGACGCGTTGAACGAGGTCAGCGGTGATGCGCTCCGCAGCGCTTTGGGGTGGAAGATCCTGGGCGCATACTCATTCGTGGCTAAACGCTTTTCTGAAGAATTGAGTGAATGGTACGTGGCGGCGCGGAGCTATCAGCGCACGCAGGAGCGTGTAGACGCCGTCAATAGTATGTTCACGAAACTTCTGTATTTGGGAACGTGGCTTGCTGGTGGGGCGTTGGTGCTCTCAGGGCTATCGAGCGTGGGCGAGGTGGTCGCTTTTGCCCAGTTGACCGGTATGATCTGTATGCCGCTGTTTATGTCTACAGGTTTGCTGACCCAGTATTATGCAGGTCGTGAGATTATTCACAAGATCGACGCGGAAGTACCCGCTGCGGAAGATGACCGACCGGGCGAGCCTCTCACACTGGACGCATTTACCTATCGTGACGTCAAGCCGTTGGGCGAAAAGTCGGCGGGGTATGGTGTGAGTTTCATGTTTGAGACGGGTAAAAAGTATCTGGTGATTGGCGCATCCGGCTCGGGCAAATCTACGCTTTTCAAACCTCTTTTTGGAAATCACCCCGAATACAGCGGAACTATTGAGGTGCACGAATCGGCGCAAGTGCGCGATCTGCGTGAGATTGCCGAACAGGATATGCACGCTTCCTTGGGTCTGCTTGCGCAGGACAGCCATCTGCTGCACGATAGCCTGCGCGAAAATATTCGCCTGTACGATCCGTCGGTGTCGGATGTGCAGATTCTCAGGGCTTGTGAGCGCGCAGGTCTGGGCGAGTGGGTTTCCGCGAAGGGTCTTGATTATATGCTGAGCGACGATTTGAGGTCGCTTTCCGGCGGGGAGAAACAGCGTATCTTACTCGCACGTATGCTCCTGCACGAACGCTCTTTCTACATTGTGGATGAGCTTACTACTGGGTTGGACCACGCTACGGCGGGACGGGTTGAGCGTGCTCTTTTCGAGAGCATGAAAGGGTTCGTTTACATTACGCACCGTACGGTTCCCGAGATTTTGGCGGCGGTCGATGAGGTGCTTGTCATGGAAGATGGCGAGCTTGTAGCCTCCGGAACCTGGGATGATGTGCACGCGGCCGCCCTAGAACGCGGGCTTGTGGGGCATCCCTGACAACCTGCTAAAAAGGCTCTTTATTCGAATAAAGCGTATTATTCGCCGCTTTATTGGAATAAAGAGCCTTTTGTGTCCTCAGGAAGAGGACACATTGGAAGGGTATACCCGCTTATTTGGTAATCCCTAGGTGTGTGAGGATGAAGGCGTAGTCCCAAGCAATTTCACGCCAGCGGGCTGGAGCATGCAGATTCCGAGCGCGCGAGGTACCAAATCTGCGTGTGGAAGGGTATACCCGCTTATTTGGTAATCCCTAGGTGTGTGAGGATGAAGGCGTAATCCCAAGCAATCTCACGCCAGCGGGTATACCGCCCGGAACCGCCTCCATGTCCGCCAGTCATATCGATCTTCAACAGTGGGGTGGGGGATGACGGGTCGATGGTTTCGCGCAGTTTCGCAATCCATTTGGCGGGCTCCACATAGAACACGCGCGTATCGTGCAGGCTGGTCACCGCCGCGATGGCGGGGTAGCACACGGGGCGGATGTTCTCGTAGGGGGTGTAGGACTTCATGTACTCGTACACTTCCTTATCTTCAATGGGGTTGCCCCATTCTTCCCATTCCAAAGCAGAAAGCGGCAGGTCAGGGTCAAGGATGGTGGTGAGCGCATCCACGAAGGGAACCTGGGCGATTGAGACCGCATATTTCTCAGGAGCCAGGTTCAGCACGGCACCCATGAGCAGTCCGCCCGCAGAGCCACCGTAGCAGGCGATACGCGCAGGATCCGCCCACGGCTTGGTCGCCAGGTAATCGGTGACATCCACAAAATCAGTGAATGAGTTCTTCTTGTGCAGCTTCTTGCCGTTGAGGTACCAGGTGCGCCCCATCTCGCCGCCACCGCGAATATGCGCAATCACGTACACCACCCCGCGGTCCAGAATCGACAGTGTGGGGATAGAGAACATGGGGTCCATCGAAATTTCGTAGGAGCCGTAAGCATACTGAAGCACCGGATGCGGCTGTGTCAGGTCAAGATCGGCGCGGTGAATCACCGAGATGGGGATGAGGGTTCCATCGGCGGCGGGTGCCCAGTCACGGTAGGCACGATAATCCTCACGCTGATAACCGCCAAGCACCGGGGTCTCGCGGCGCAGAAGCAGGGTCTGCGACATGGGGAAGTAATCGTATACGCGGCGCGGAGTTAGGAATGAGGTGTAGGCGATGCGGATAACCGGGGAATAGTTCTCGGCACGCAGCACGCCAGCGGTGTACAGCTCTTCATCGAACCCGGCAGGCTCCATGAACGTGATGCCTGCGGGCTTCTTGCGGCGCCACTGCACGGGCAGCTGCTCCCGCGGGGCAAGGAACAGGCGTGTGGTTGTATCCGCGCGGGCGGTCACCACCAGGTGGGTCGCAGAGAGCGTGAACCCTTCGAGGCGAACATTTTCGCTGTGGCGAATCACCGGAACCCAACGCTTCGAATATTCCTCTAAAGATTCGCTTTCCTGTGGCATATCGGCGAGCACCAGCTCCGAGTTCAGCGCCTTATAGTCGTGCTGAATCAGCAGATGGGTTTCACCGGCAATCGTGATCGGCTCCGCCTGGTACTCAATGCGCGCATCCCTCGGAATGATCACGCGTGGCGTGCTCTTCGGCTCGGCAATAGGCACCAGGCTGACCTCGGTGAACTCGGAGTTGCCGCTTGAGAGTACGATGGACGAACGGTCGGCGCTCATTGCCGCTCCCAGCCACATGGTGGGATCTGTCTCCTCGTAGATCAGATAATCTTCGGTGCCCGCCCCAATATCATGCACATACACGCGGTAAGGCCGCCACGAATCGTCCGGTACAGTGTACACGAGCTGCTGCGCGTGGTTAATGAAGAACGACCCGCCGCTAATATTCGGGATGGTATCGGGCAGGAACTCGCCCGTTTCCAGGTTAAGGAAGCGCTGCTCGTAACGTTCGTCGCCCTTCTCATCAACCGAAATGCTCAGAAGCTTACCGTTACGCGAAGGCTGGAACACGCCGAGTGCGAAGAACTCCATGTCTTTGGCATACTCATTGCAGTCAAGCACCACCGATTCGCCTTCCAGCGGCTCGCCGGGCTTAATAACCGGGGGAGTGTAGCGCACCACCTCGTCGCCCTCATGCAGGGCAGGGTAACGGTAGAAAATCGGGTACTGACCGCCGGGAACCATGCGGCTGTAATACCACCAATCGCCGATGCGATTCGGAACCGTCAAATCTGTGAGCAGGGTGCGGGACTTGATCTCCTCAAAGATGCGCTCGCGTAGAGGCTGCTGGTCCGCTGTGACGGCGGCGGTGTAGTCTGCCTCCGCGTTCAGGTAGTCGAGGACTTCCTGATTTTCTTTGTCGCGCATCCACTCGTAATGGTCAATAAAAGTGTCGCCGTGATACTCACGAATATGCTCAACCTTTTTAGGGACGGGAACGAGGGGAACTTCTTCTGTCTGCGTGGTGTTCGATGCGTCGCTCATGGGGCTCCTTGACTCGGGCTCGACTAGTTGGCGAATGCTTTGTTAGCTTGTTCTCTAGTGTAGCGACTTGAGAGGTAAATTACTGCCCTAGCACGGTTTTTGGGGTGATATTGGGATCAAGAACGTGTAGAATGGAGGCAATCGTTCAGCCCGCCTCGATTTACATTGAGAGTGGGCTGGATCTCTTTTTATATATCAAAGGCGGATACATTGGGAACAATACCTCTAAAGCCACCAATAACGCTTGAGCAGCAGATTGAGCGGTTACGTAAGCGGGGGATGAGCATCGAAGATGATATAGCTCAGCAGTGGCTAAGTAATATCTCTTATTACCGTTTGTCAGCGTATTGGTATCCGAATCGAATTATAACTAAAAATTCTGATGGACAAATATGTAGAGGTGATCTGTTTATGCCCAGAACCTCGTTTGAAGATGTTATAGCTCTTTATGAGGCTGATCGTAAGCTTCGTACGCTTATTCATGATGGTATCGAACGTATTGAAGTAGCTTTACGAGCTCGTATTGGTGAGTTGTTAGTTTCTGAAGGATCACTAAGTTATCGTAATAAGATTATATTTCGGCCTAATTTTAAACATGAAGAATGGCTAGAAACTGCTGATAAACGCGTTTCTCGTGCTATGCGACGTAATGAATCTATTAAGCATTATGCAGATCAATATGGTGGTCAATACCCTTTTTGGGTTCTTGCTGATGTCCTTGATTTTTCTGATATTTCAAAGCTTTATGAAGGGTTGAAAACAACTGATCAATATAAATTGGCGGAAGATTTAGGCGTGAATATTGACCTAAATCTGCTGCCCGCAAATCTGCGGAGGAAAACACTTCGCAGTCATCCACTTGTACGCTGGTTTGAGCAACTATCCATTGTGAGGAATACATGTGCTCATCATGGAAGACTCTGGAATAAGTCTTTTACCCCTGCCTCTACCAATGCTTTGCGTACGGTACATGGGCTTTCTACTTTACCTGACGGGCAAAGTGGACGGATCTATGGCACTCTTGTCCTTATGGCATTTTTGTTGCGAACTATATCCCCTAATTCATCGTGGCAAGGAAAAATTGTTAATCTTCTTGAGGATAAATTTATACCGAATCCAATAGTATCCATGAAAAGCATGGGTTTGCCGAATAGTTGGTCCGGCTCCCTTTTATAGGCCTAATAAGAATTGTTATTCTTTTTAATAACTTGCCCTTTGGAGTTATTTGCAGTGCTAAAACTGTGCTATCAACTAGTTTGAGACAGATATATCCCGCAATAACGATGGTAAACCAGAAGGTTTTTACCGGGGAGCCAATGCCTGTGCTGGACCTAGAAATCTGCAGCGGTGTATCTGTCGACGCCATATCTAGGGATGTGCGCAGTGCCCCTTGATAGACAGCTCAACTTCCATTTCACTATGCTGAAAGGTGATGCTGAACTTTCAGCGTCTTTCACAGCTCATACAAGGAGGAAATATGGCACAGATCGCTCTCGTCACCGGCGCCAGCCGCGGTATTGGTAAGGCGACTGCGGTTCGGCTGGCGCAGCTGGGGTATCACGTGATTGCGCAGCACCGTGCGGAGAACCCGGACTTCAGTGAGGTAGAGGCTGTCGCATCCGAGCGCGGGGTAAAAGTAACACCTGTACAGGCTGATTTCTCAGACCCGCAGTCCGTTTCTGTCTTTCTGGCTCACGTGAAGGATGCGCTGGGTGGGGATACCCTCGACGTTGCTGTGCTCAACGCAGGTGTTGGTACGCAGGGAACCTTCCAGGAGCTCAATGGAGAGGCTCTGCGCAGTCTGCTGCAGATCAATACGGTTGCCCCCTACGAACTTGCTGCCGGGCTGGTGCCGCTTATGAGTGCACCGGGTGGGCGTTATGTTTTCACCGGGTCGGTTTTGACTCGCTACGCGTTCCCCGCGATGACGGGCTATGGTATGAGTAAGATTGCACTGGAATACCTGGTGCGGAATATGGCTGTTGAGCTTGGACCTCAGGGTATTACAGTGAACCTTGTGGCGCCCGGCGTGGTCGATACTGACATTAATGCCGCCTGGCTGCGCGATAATGCGGAGGCAGCCGAATTCGTGAAATCCGGCAATGCGATGAAGAAGGTTACCCAGCCTGAGGATGTAGCAGAAGTAATTGGTCTGCTGACTCAGAATGCATCGCAAACAATTACCGGGCAGATTATTGACGTCTCGATGGGCGATAAGCTCTAAATCCTGACGTCCGCGAGCAGGTAGGATTTGGCCGACCAGGCCGAAAAATCCTACCTGCTCGGGACAAAAGACACCTGCTTGTGGATAGAGAGTAGGAAGAATCGTCTACCTGCTGCGTCCTTTGACACGCATGAGGGTGCGGCGGCCGCTCTTGTTCGCTTTGGTAAATCGACGGTTTTGCTCGCGGTACGCACGCTCATCTGCACGCAGGCGCTGATTTTCAGATTCGCGGCGCATCCGCTGGTAACGGTCGAAGCGCTCGGCATCCAAAAGCCCGGAACCGAGAGCCTCACGCACCGCGCATCCAGGTTCGCTGCGATGCGCACAATCCGTATAGCGGCATTTAGCGGCAAGAACCGAAATATCCGTAAAAGTCTCGTCGATGGCGTGAGGATCAGTTGTCGCTGCCAGTGCACGAACACCTGGCGTATCAATGACCACAGCATGTTTACCCACGAGCATGTGGCGAGAAGTTGTGGTGTGCCTGCCCTTGCCGTCGGAGGCACGAACACCTGAGACAACCTGCGGGATCGTCCCAGGCGCACCGCTAAAATACGTGTCTCCGAGCATCGTATTCACAAGTGTAGATTTTCCTGCACCGCTACGCCCCAGTAAAACTGCCGTTTTGCCGGTTAGGGATGCGTAGAAATCCGCAATACTCGCCGGCGAATCCACACTGACCGCGTGAACTGCATCTACATCGCGGCCTAAGGAGCTGCGGTAGTCCTCAAATGCATCTGCGGAACATAAATCGGTTTTTGTTAGCACTAGAACCGCTTCACACATGCTGGAGCGTGCCAGTGCCACGTACCGTTCGATGCGTCCCACCGAAGGCTCGGGGAATACTGGCTCCACAATGCATAGCGCATCAACATTCGCTGCTACCGGCTGCGCAGTTGAGATGCGCGTAGCACTCGGGCGGTCCAGGTAAGTGCGGCGCGGCAGAATAGCGAGCAGGACGGTGTGGTCTGGGTGCGCGTCAAGCAAAACCCAGTCACCAACGACTGGAAGACTCTCGGTCTCGTCATCATGCGGGGCAGTGGAGAGTGTCACCGAAAACGTACGCAAAGGTACGGCAGAGTCCGGGGCATCCGGGAAAGGAGCACCTATGGCCTCGAACCGGGTGCGGTGGATCGTGCTGACTCGGGCGATCGCGAGTTCGTGAAGATCGAGATTATCAGCGTAGGCGGCGGCTACAGCTTGCCCGTGCCAGAGGGCATCGTAGCCCAAAGACATAAGAGTAAAAGTAGACATTAAAATCCTCAAAATCTTGAGTAGTTACTGCCTCGCGAACAGATAGGATCTGACTGAGCAGGTAGAAAAACCCTACCTGCTCGGGACAAAAACCACCTGCTCGCGAGAAGGGAAAGGTTATAGCAGATTCGTGCGTGCACCCGAGCGGATGCGTCGCGCAGCGGCATGTACTAGGACAAGCCCCGCAAGTGCCCAAAGTACGCAGACTAGCACCTCAGTCACAACTGTTGAATCCACCATTTCAGAAGAGCCGCTCACCAAAGCAATCGTTCGTCCGCCGGGAACCAATGTACACAATGCCGCCAGCCACGCCGGGTATGCATCTACCGGCACGATCACGCCCGCACTGATAGGCAGAAGCGCTCCTAAGATAGTTCCTCCCAGGTATGGGTCGGAAAGATACAACCCCAGCCCAGCGGCGAAAACACCCAGACATACACCTGCCATGAGAGCCAGGGGTAAGAGTGTCACAGAACGCACAAGCATGGACAGGCTGCCTTCAAGGGAACCACCGAAACCGGTATAGGCAGCTGCAACACCCAGGTTCGTGATGCCAGTGATCAGAGCTAAAAGCACGGGCATTGCAGAGACTCCCAGCCAATAAGCCGCATCAAACCGTCGGGCGGTGCACACCTGCTCGAACACTCCCAGCCAGCGGTCGGTCGCCGCGCGCGCCACAACACCGACTGCCACGCTGAGTACCACGCTTGCCAGGGCAGAGGCGCATGCGATCCGCACAGGATCAGGTGCGGAAAGATCGCGTCCTAGTAGAACGCTGAACAGCACGCTCATCCCCGGTACGATCACGAGGGTGCTGAGTGCCGTACCAACTGTGGCGAAGGTGATGGATGAAGACCACCCAACCTTGGCGGTACTGTTCAGACGATAGAGAAAGTTCGTTCGTTTAAACATCGCAGCCTCCTAGATTGCACCCAGAGTGCCATGTACCGTTGCCGCGCGTAGTGCTCGCCTACCCAATAGATATGCCGCGAGCATCCAGAGGGCTGTGACCGCACAGGTTTGCACTACCACGCCCAGAAAGTCACCGAATGAGTTCATAGGCATCTGCCCAAGCAGAACCTTCACGGGTGCCTGAATCGGAATCAGCGTGCCGAGCCCATCAAGCCATGCAGGCGCGGAACTCTCGGTAAAAAGCACCCCGGAAGCCACGAAAACCGGCACAAGCAGCAGCTCCTCATAGGCGATAGCGTTCGGGGTCGCCACAAAGAACCCTGCAATCACGAAGGTCACCGCCAGACACGAGATCCACAGCAGCGAAAGACCCACCAGATAGCGTGCACCCACCTGAGCAAAGTCCGTGAAATCTACCGAGAAGGTGCACAGCGCCCAGAAAACCCAGGCCAATGGCAGGGCGGCAAGCCCAAAAATGGAGGCAGTTGAGACCACCGCTGCGAGCGCCCGCAGCGGGTTCACGGCACCATTGAGCAGATACACGAACGTTCCCCGGTAGCGCTCAAAGTTGAGGATCCCGGCGGCAACGATGCACATATTCCAGGTGCCGATAATGCCTGCGCGAGTCCAGGCGAGGGTCGCATCAACTGGCCAGGCACCAGCGGCGAGCGCCTGCAGGGCCGTCGCCCCAAAGGTGCTCAGCAGCAGTAACTGCAGGAAGTAGGGAACTGTGAGAAATTGGCGCAGGGAAAAGGACATTAGGCGAAGTTGCCGGTTCATCGTTTCAGTCCTTCCGCCATGGCCAGATATGCCTCTTCGAGGGTGGCTGGGCGAGTATACAGCGGTGTGAGCATCTGAACCTCACGCTCAGTGAGAATACGGGTCAGCAGAGCCTCTGCATGTTCGGTCCTGAAGGGGTGCGACCCTTCCGAAACAGAACGTTCATTCCAGTACACGGTGATCTCCCACTCGCTACCGCGCGGGGTCAGCAACACTGTTCCCGCATCGCTCAAAGACCGGGCAAGTTCTTGAAGCACCGTCCCGGCATTCGCACACACACGCCCCACGGTGGTAGCGGAAATCCCGGCATGCGCGGTAATATCCGCTATCGTGCCCGAAACCGCCATGCGACCGGCACCGATGACCGTGACCCGATGCGCTAACTCCTCAATCTCGCCCAGCAGATGGCTCGTGAGTAAAATGGCGGTGCCGTCATCAGCGAGGGCGCGAATTAGCTGGCGAATTGTCAGCGAAATATCTGGGTCAAGCCCATTCGTCGGCTCATCCAAAAGCAGCAGTTTCGGCTCGCCCAGCAGTGCCCGTGCGATGTGCAGACGTTGTTTCATACCGCGGGAAAACTCTTGTACCTTCTTCGCGGCGACATCGGCAAGATCAACCCGTTCCAAAGCGTTTGCCACCTGGGTACGGCGTTTGCGCGCGCTAACCCCGGCAAGGTCGGCAAAGAAGAGAAGATTATCGCGGGCGGATGCTCGCGGATAGAACCCGGTATCCCCGCCGAGCGCAAGCCCTAGGGACGCGCGCGCACGCTGGGGGTGCGCAAGCGCATCCACCCCGTCGATGCGCACAGTTCCGCTCGTGGGAGTCAGCAGTGTTGCGCACATCTGCACAACCGTTGTTTTCCCCGCTCCATTGGGACCGAGCAGAGCATTAATTTCGCCGGAACTTATGCTGAGTGAAACATTATCGACAGCGGTGAAAGCGTGTTCACCCTTGCCAAAGGTGCGGCATAGCTGTGCCGCGTCAAGAATTGTAGACATTGTGATAAAACCTTGCGGTGCTTAGTCACCCGAAGCCTCTTGAGCATGGTGTTCGCACGCCTGCAATACGTGGGGCGGGTGAGATGAATAGTCGTGAGAGAGGCACTTCTTAGTGCCTGAATAATCCCAAGTCACCGACTGCAGATGCGGAAGGTATAACAATAAAACCCTCAGAACTTTGGTGTCCCAAGCGCTCACTATGCGCTCATGAAATGTATCGAACCAAAGCAGGGTTATTTCTGAAATTTTTAGAGCCCACCATCTGGGCGGGCATTCCGCGAGCCGGTGCGACTTTAGCGGGAGGTCATACCTCATCACTCCTAGATTCAAGGTTTCAATCAGTGTAGCATGGCTCACGATTGCCTACACTGATGGTAATTTAGCGACGGCTAACGGCAGATCACATGGCTTTAGCGGTTCGGGTACAACATAGGCACGGTCACAAGCGCATAAGTATTGGTGTTTCTCCCAAACAATAGGCTGTCGTGAAAACAGTTCATAAAACGTCATCTTTGCAACAATGCGCCGAAAACACGCATCCCGCTTGACCATGTGCGCTTCCTATGAAACTCTAGATGCAGGTCATGAGAGCCAGTGATAAGCCCCAGCTAGCTGGCCGGCAACCCTCCTCCGCGGTGGGGTGCCCTGGGTGAGGACCAGGCGTTGAACACAAAGTACAACGCAAGCGCGGGACCGATGTGCCCGATTCTGGTACATCGTTTTTTCGTTTGCAGAGAAGAAAGCCTAAGAGCTCTGTACCGAAATCGGCATGCGGCCCCCTGAACTATTACAAGGAGCTTCGCATGAGCAACACTACAGTCCCGACTCCCGCCAACCCCGCCGGTTGGAAATTTGAAACCCGCCAGATTCACGCGGGGCAGGCACCGGATGCTGCAACGGGAGCTCGGGCGTTACCTATCTACCAGACCACCTCGTTCGTTTTCGAGAACGCAGAACAGGCCGCTAACCGTTTTGCTCTCACAGAGCTTGGGCCTATCTATACCCGTCTGAACAACCCCACCCAAGAGGTTATCGAAAACCGCATCGCATCCCTTGAAGGGGGAGTGGGCGCGCTTTTGCTGGCCTCAGGCCAAGCGGCTATTACCTATGCGATTCTCAACATTGCGGGTGCGGGCGACCATATCGTGGCTTCCCCCTCGATCTACGGAGGAACCTACAATCTACTGAAATATACGCTTGCCGACCTCGGCGTTGAAACTACGTTTGTTGAGAACCCGGACGACCTGCAGCAATGGCGCGATGCGGTTCGCCCCAACACGAAACTCTTCTACGGAGAAACCGTACCTAACCCCCGGAACGATGTGCTCGACATCGAGCCTATCGCCCAGATCGCCCACGACAATGGCGTTCCCCTAATCGTCGATAACACTGTTCCCACTCCTTACCTTGTGCGCCCCATCGAATTTGGTGCGGATGTGGTAATCCATTCCGCCACGAAATATCTGGGTGGGCACGGCACCTCAATTGGCGGTGTTATCGTGGACTCCGGGAATTTCGACTATGGTGCCAATCCCGAAAAGTTCCCCAAGTTCAACGAGCCGGCACCTGGCTACCATGGTCT
The DNA here is from genome assembly GCF_001808385.1 of Rothia sp. HMSC08A08. Classification (NCBI taxonomy): domain Bacteria; kingdom Bacillati; phylum Actinomycetota; class Actinomycetes; order Micrococcales; family Micrococcaceae; genus Rothia; species Rothia sp. HMSC08A08. The sequence goes on along the minus strand of NZ_KV793063.1, from coordinate 11,913 downwards.
AGTTTATGCCCGTGACTTAGGCAAAGACTCCGCCTTCGGTGCTAACCTTTCCTATATTCTCAAGGCGCGAGTATCGCTTCTGCGCGACACCGGGGCGGCGATCTCTCCAACCAACGCCTTCAACATTGGTATCGGTCTGGAGACTCTTTCCCTGCGCATCGAACGCCATATCGAGAACGCGACCAAGGTTGCAAACTGGTTGGAGGAGCATCCGCTGGTCGATCAGGTGATCTGGGCCGGTCTGCCTTCATCGCCCTGGTACGAGCGAGCCCAGAAGTACCTGCCGAAGGGGCCGGGCGCCGTCATAGGATTTACCCTTAAAGACGCCGACCTGGAACAGACCCGTACCTTTGTGGACGCCCTGCAGCTGCACTCCAATGTGGCGAATATCGGCGATGTGCGTTCGCTTGTTATTCACCCTGCATCCACCACCCACTCGCAGCTTTCTGAAGAAGAGCTAGAGGCAATCGGTGTGAGCAAAAACTTTGTGCGCCTCTCTGTAGGTATCGAAAATATTGACGATATTATTGCAGATCTTGAACTGGGCTTTGCGACTCTGAACGCCTAACCTGCACCGCCGCGACCGGGCTGCACAGTAAGTGCCCGGTCGCGGTATCGGCCATTACCAACTACCGGTTACCCAGGAGAAAACATGACGGAAAATACCGTACACGCCACCTATCTGTCGCAGCTGCAGTATCCCAGCGCTCAGGGGTACCTGCGGCAGATGGCGATTGGTGATTTCACCCTCGAAAACGGTACCGTGCTTCCACAGGTGAACATTGGCTACGAGACGTGGGGGACTCTTAACGAAGCTGGGGACAACGCGATTCTTATTCTGCATGCCCTTACCGGCGACACCCATGTCTCGCGAGGGATTCCCACATCGGATATGCCTGCACCCAGTATCCGTGCGGTCGAAAGTGATGGTTGGTGGGAAGGTATTGTGGGGCCGGGCGCGGTGGTCGATACCACCAAATATTTTGTGATAGCCCCCAATATCCTGGGCGGATGCTACGGCTCAACCGGCCCGGCAAGCATCGTACCCGAGGGATACCCGGGCGCCGGAAAACCCTGGGGGTCACGCTTCCCTCACGTCACTATTCGCGACTCGGTACGAGCCGAAGCCGAACTTATCGCCCGGTTGGGGATTAAGAGTTTTCACCACGTCATCGGCGGATCGCTCGGCGGAGCACGCGCTATCGAATGGGCGGCAACCTTCCCCGAGCTGGTACGCGGATGCGCGGTCATCGCCGCCGGCCCCGCCGCCACTGCCGAACAGATTTCCTGGGCGCACACCCAGAACCTCGCCATCCGTGCTGATGCCAATTTTGCTTCCGGCGACTATTACGGGGGAGCGGCACCCACAGCCGGGCTCGCGCTGGCGAGGCGCATAGCCCATACCACCTACCGCAGCCCAGCAGAGTTGGAGCACCGCTTTGGGCGGCAGGCAAACCGCGGAGAATCCACCGACGGCGGGTCCATCGGTGAGAACCGCGGACGATATGCGGTCGAAAGCTACCTGGACCACCATGGCGATAAGCTCGTTGAGCGTTTCGATGCCAATAGTTACCTTGCCGTGAACGAGGCGCTGATTTCACACGATGTTGCACGCGGGCGCGGCAGCCTCTCGCATGCGCTTGCGCTCAGCGATTGTAAGTGGACTATCGCCGCCGTAAGCACCGATCGCCTGTTTTTCCCGCACGAATCGTACCGTCTGGCGGAGGCGCTGCCGGTTCCCGTAAAGGTCGATATTATCGAATCCGACCACGGACATGACGGTTTCTTAGTCGAATCCCGCCAGTTGGAGGCGATTCTCGCTAAGGCTCTCGGAGTCCCGGTTCCCGAGCGAGAGCGTGCTGTCGATGAAGAAAAATCCTTTCAAGATATAGCTGCTCTTTTCGGTTCGCCTCTTGAAACACAAAAACAGAACTAGCTTTCGTTTTTTTATATATCTGAACATAGAAACCGTACATAAAAGCCTTGTGAGGACTATATTTCGGCGTGAAATAAGTCCCCACAAGGCTTTGTGTACGGTACCGATATTTGTGAATGGACGAGGTTAGCACCAGGTCACATTCTCGGGGTCAAGGCCGTGGGCGCGGGCATTCTCGTAGATGATGTCCCGCAGCCAGACAGCCAGTCCCGCAGCGAGCTTCTCGTAGTGCTCGTTGAAACGGGCGTCCTCAACATAACCGCGTGCCAGAATTGCGTGCTTGGCGGGGGTTACCTCGAAGAAGAAAAGTGAGGCGCGGTGCCGCTCGGCAAGCGCATTCGCTTCCTCACTGCCCGGCTGCACGCCACGAGTGAAAGCCTCGACGAGGGCTTGCTCAACTGCGTCAAGCTCCTGCTTGCCCTTCACCCAGTCGGTGCGGCTCATGGCCGCAGTACGGCGTTGGTATTCAGCCCAATCGTCGGTGTGCCCGTAACGTTCCTGCGCTTCTTGCTCACGTGCGGGGCTGAACCCGTCTCCCATAATTTCTGCTTTTTCTGCAGCGGTGAGCTGTTCGTTCTTAGGTGCCATTGCATCCTCCAAAAGTTGATCTAGTGTTGTTAGCATGCGCTCATAGGCGGCCATTTTGCGCTGGAGCATATCTCGCTGGGCGAGTAGATGCTCGGTGCTGTTCGCTTCGTCCTGCAGTACGCTGCGAATGGTTTCAAGGCTCATGCCAATGGCGCGATACCCCATAATGACGGTGATGCGCTCAAGATCGGCATCGCTGTAGTAGCGGTATCCGTTGAGCTCATCGTGCGCGGGGCTGATCAGACCCCGCTGTTCCCAGTGGTGAAGCGTGCGCACGGTCAGCCCGTGCAGGGATGCAGCCTCTCCTACGGTGTACTCGTGCTGCCCGCCATCTGGTGTAGTGTTCGCGTCCATGTTTTTACTGTAGATCCTGACGTTGGGTGAGGGTCAAGCCTTGAGCGGAAATCTATTTCGGTTGTTTATGGCAGGCTCCTCGGTAAGATGAAGATATGAGTGAAAATACGTACATTGTCGAATATTCCCGACCCGAGGAGGAACGCGCCGGAACCCACTTGGTGCTTCTGCTGCACGGGTACGGTTCGCATGAGAAGGACCTGCTGTCACTGGCTGAACATCTGCCGCAGGAGGGTATCACCTATGCTGGGATGCGCGCCCCGCAGCCGGTAGGAACTCAGTTTTCGGCGGACACAACCGGTGCCCACATTCCCGCCGAGGCCACAGGTTACCAGTGGTACCCACTGGATCAACAGCTCAATGCGGATGTGCGGACCATAGAACAGGCCAGCGACTACGTGCTGGAGTGGGTCGAGCAGCAAGAACCACACTACGCTTCAGTCTCGCTGGTGGGGTTCTCGCAAGGCATGGCGGTGGCAACTTCTATGGTGCGGCATCGCCCAGGAAAATTTGCTGCACTGGTGGGGCTCTCCGGATACGCGGTCGAATCGGACTCTCCTTATTTCAAGGATGACGAGCTCAAAGCCACCGAGCTACCCGTTTTCTACGGCAGGGACCAGGAAGACCCTATTATTCCGCAGCCCTTCGTGGATTACACCTACGAGTGGATTCGTGCGTACACCGACGGCATCAAAGTTCTGTATGCGGGCGCCGGGCACGGGGTAAGTGCCCTGGAAATACGGCACGTAGGCGAGTTCATCGACGTGAAGGTACTGGGAAACGCGCCCCGAATCCGTGCCGAAAAAGTTGCGGATGCAGCGGGTAATGCTGGGGCATCAGAGCAAGGGTCAGCTGACTAAAAGGACCTGAATAACGCATCTTGGGTTGTGTAACGCACCTTCCGGCGGTGCGTTACACAACCCAAGATACGTTATTGGGGGGAGGAGGAAGGATAGAAAACCTAGTCCTGAGCCACCTGCGCACTTACCCCATTGAAGCTCACCGTATCGCCCGGATGCAGCTGCTTGCCCCGCGCCTCCTCAATATGCCCATTGACCTTCACCAGCCCATGCTGGATCACCTCGCGCGCCTGTGCACCGTCTTCGACCAGATTAGCCAGCTTCAAAAACTGTCCCAGACGAATCATTTCGTCACGAATATAGATTTTCTCCATGTCACCAGTGTATCGGCGGGAGGGCGCCATGTGCGGCAGTCATACTAACCCGCCACGTGTTCCTCATATACACGCTCTAACTTAAACACTGTCTACCGTTGCCCAGAAACTACAGGTAACGCAGGCATGCAATGATACTCTAGTATCTTGTACTTGTGACCGTATATCCCGGCGCTTACCGCGCGCGGAAGAACACTGAACTCACGCACGCCACAGCCGGTGGCGGGGCATAAAGGAGTAAACATGGCAGAAAAGTCCACTCTCGACAACGTTATTGCGCTCGCTAAGCGCCGCGGCTTCGTCTTCCAGGCGGGTGAAATCTACGGCGGTTCCCGCTCCGCATGGGATTACGGTCCCCTCGGCGTGGAACTGAAAGAAAATATCCGTCAGCAGTGGTGGCAGCGTTTCGTGCGTTCACGCGCAGACATGGTCGGGCTGGACTCTTCGGTAATCCTGCCGCGCCCGGTGTGGGAAGCATCCGGGCACGTGGCAACCTTTATGGATCCGCTGGTGGAATGCCTCTCGTGCCACAGGCGCCAGCGCCAAGACCACCTGATCGAAGCCTTTGAGGCTAAAAAGGGGCGTGCGCCCGAAAATATGGGCGAGGTTGTCTGCCCGAACTGCGGCACACGCGGCGAATGGACCGAGCCGCAGAACTTCTCAGGGCTGCTGAAAACCTACCTGGGACCTGTCGATAACGAGGAAGGGCTGCATTTTCTGCGCCCCGAAACCGCGCAGGGCATCTTCGTAAACTTCAACAATGTGGTGACCGCAGCCCGCAAACGTCCGCCCTTCGGTATCGGGCAGATCGGTAAGGCATTCCGCAACGAGATTACCCCCGGCAACTTCATCTTCCGCACCCGCGAATTTGAGCAGATGGAGATCGAATACTTCGTTCATCCCGACGAAGCAGATAAACACTTTGATGCATGGGTTGAAGACTGCTGGAACTGGTTTGTTGACTTGGGCATTAACCCCGACAACATGCGCCGGTTCGATGTTCCTGAGGACGACCGTGCGCACTACTCGGCGGGCACCATCGATATCGAGTACCGTTTTGGTTTCCAAGGCGGCGAATGGGGCGAACTCATGGGTGTGGCAAACCGCACCGACTACGACCTGGGCGTGCACAATGAACACTCGAACGCGAAGCTCGAATACTTTGATCAGGCCAGCGGCGAACGCTACGTACCCTACGTCATTGAGCCTTCATTCGGCCTGACACGCTCCATGATGGCGTTCCTTGTCGATGCTTACGTTGAGGATGAAGCCCCGAACACTAAGGGCGGCGTCGATAAGCGCGTGGTGCTCAAACTCGATCCGCGTCTGGCACCGGTGAAGGCTGCCGTTCTGCCCCTGTCGAAGAAACCCGAACTCTCCGAGCCCGCCCACAAGTTGGCAGCCGATCTGTGCGGTGCCTGGAATATCGACTACGACGAGGCGGGGGCTATCGGTCGCCGCTACCGCCGCCAAGACGAAATCGGCACCCCGTTCTGCATTACCGTAGACTTCGATACTTTAGAAGATCAGGCGGTCACCATCCGTGAGCGTGACACCATGAGCCAGGAGCGCGTGGCACTCGATCAGGTGAAGGCATACCTGGCGGCGCGTCTGGCCATATAGATTCTTTTCAATATGTACATGGGCGGGGGTCTCTGCAACAGAGAGCCCCGCCGGTATTTTCACTCAGTCACTTGGATCTGGTGCAGAACCTAGCCGATACGTACAATGGTGAGAACCCTATCCTCGCGGTGAAACCCGCGCATCCTGTGGAAGAAAGGCATCCCATGAACACCTACGAATTTCGTCCCTGGCGCGAAGGCGACGATTTGGAACTTCTGCAGGTGTGGGGAGATCCGCGAAGCGAACAGGAGGCGCAGCAGCGCGCATCGTTCGGAGAGGCCTCGGACGCACCTTTTAGCCGAACCCTTGTGGTCACCGACTCGGGTGTGCCTATCGCCGCTGGTGTGGTGACTGCGTCGCTTCTGCACCCACAACGCCTGTGGACCTATCTTGAGGTTGCCGAAGGGCACCGCCGCGCCGGGTTAGGTACCGAGCTTTTAGACCGGCTGCGTGAGATCGCCGCCGAAAACGGGCAGGTTCCGAACCTCCGCGTGAAGCTGGCACCATTTAGCACCGGCGAGGAATTTGCCCAGGCAAAGGACATGAAAATGATTCAACGCTCGCGCCTGATCCATATTGATGCGGGCGCGATTCCGCCGGTGCCCCTGCGCGAGGATGAGAACGGCAAACCCACCCAGGCAATTGAGGATTTGGCGACCGGCTCGGTTGAGCTGACCTCGAAACTCTGGGAGTTCTACCGCGATTCACATGATTGGGATGTTCCCGCCGAGGTCGGGTTAGGGACCGTAAACCGGTATTTCCTCTCGGACGAGGCACGCGCCTTCGGGGCGTTGGTACTGCGCGATAACATTCAGCAGGCTGAGAAAGAGGGGAAGAAAGGCGAAATCATTGCCTTTGCGGTGAGTTATCACCCCTTTGAGACTGACCCTGCTGCCGCGCTGGTCGATGAGAATACCTCAACTGAGGTTTTGCTCGGATATGACATGCAGAACGAAGGCGCGGTCGAGGCTATTATGCAGCTTCTTTCGCTGTTGACGGCGCAGTACCCGGTGTTGGTTGAGGTAGACGACTCGATGACTGCTCTCGTAGAGGTAACCGATGCTCTTCTGCGTGCCGGAACCGCGAGCGTGGAAGGCGACCCAACCTATATTTACGCAAGCGATTATCCGGGTGCCGCTTCCTAAAGAACAAAGTGCCCAGAAGAGGCCCTAGAAAACTCGCAGCGTGAAGGCTTGACAACCTTGCCGAACGCTGACCGGTGCGCCTGTCGTGAACCGGGGTAGGTGCATCCGTGCCGATTTGCGTGTGTATGCCACAATATAGAGGTGAATTCTGAAGCCTCCCACCTGAAATTACCGCCGCTGAACCTCGGTAAACTGACCGTTGAAACGCCTGTAGTGCTCGCCCCGATGGCGGGCGTGACGAATAAGGCGTTCCGTCGTCTGTGCCGCGAGTACGGTGGTGGATTATATGTGACCGAGATGGTGACGGCGCGCGCCCTCGTGGAACGCAAACCCGAGTCGATGCGTATTATCGAACACGACGCAGATGAGCAGATTCGTTCCATCCAGATTTACGGGGTAGACGCGGTTAACGTGGGTAAGGCTATTCGGCTGGTCGTAGAAGAAGACCGTGCGGATCATATCGACTTGAACTTTGGGTGCCCGGCGCCGAAAGTCACAAAACGCGGCGGCGGCGCGGCGCTTCCGTGGAAAACCGATCTCTTCACCGCGATTGTGCACACAGCGGTCAAAGAAGCATCGCGCAACGATATTCCCCTGACCATCAAGATGCGTAAAGGTATTGATGATGACCACATCACGTTCCTTGAATCCGCTAAGATAGCCCGGGATGCGGGTGTCGCTGCCATAGCCCTGCACGGGCGCACCGCTGCCCAACACTATTCGGGAACAGCGGACTGGGACTCCATCGCGCAGCTTCGCGAGGCGATTCCAGACGTCCCCATCTTAGGCAACGGCGATATTTTTGCTGCCGAAGATGCCGTGCGCATGGTCGAACAGACCGGTGTGGACGGCGTGGTGATTGGGCGTGGTTGCCAAGGGCGCCCGTGGCTTTTTGGCGATCTGCAGAACGCTTTTGAGGGTAGTACCGAGCGTATCCGACCTACTCTGAGTGAGGTTGCCGCAATGATTTACCGACATGCCGAGCTGCTTGTTGAGACTTTTGCGGATGAGTACAAGGGACTGCGTGAGATCCGTAAACATGTTGCCTGGTATTTCAAGGGTTACCCGGTGGGCGGTGAGTTGCGTGCCAAGATGGCGACCGTACCTGATTTAGCGACTTTCCGTGAACTGCTGGGGCAGCTTGATCACAGTATCGGGTATCCGGGGGCTGCGGTTGAAGGTTCGCGCGGCCGGGCCGGGAGCCCGAAGAAACCGCATCTGCCGGATGGGTGGCTTAATTCTCGTATTTTGGGGGATGCTGAAAGGCTGGGACTCGTGGAGGCGGAACTCGATATCTCGGGCGGATAATCGGTCGGAGTTTGTCGTAGTCTGATAAAAACATTGCGTCTGGGTGAAATAGTGCTTATATAGGTAGTAAACAATGTGCCAGACGCACCGGGAGCAGGAACGGAGGAGCGATGACTCGCATTGCCGAAGAAGGGCAGGAACGTTGGGAATGGAACCTGCCCGCAGGGTACACCCCCGACGATTCGGAACGCTGGGTGCCCGAAATACATCCGTTCCGGGATCGCACCCCCTTTGAACGCGATCGTGCACGTGTGCTTCACTCCTCTGCGCTGCGGCGTCTAGGCGCTAAAACCCAGGTCATGAACCCGGATACAGACGATTTCGTGCGTACCCGTCTCACTCATTCCCTTGAAGTCGCCCAGGTCGGGCGCGAAGTGGGCCGGATGCTCGGATGCGATCCAGACGTAGTTGATACTGCTTGCCTCTCTCATGACCTGGGGCATCCGCCCTTTGGACATAACGGTGAACGTGCCCTGAACAAGCTCGCCGCTCATATGGGCGGGTTCGAGGGCAACGCCCAAACCCTTAGGCTGCTCAGCCGCCTTGAGCCGAAAGTGATCGCCGAACATGACGTATCTGCGGGGCTGAACCTGACACGAGCATCCCTGGACGCCACCTGCAAATATCCGTGGACGCGCACAGATGCACCACGTCGCGCAAATGGCACCCAAACCCACAAATTCGGTGTTTACGAGGATGACCTGCCGGTCTTTGAATGGTTCCGCGAGGGCGCGCGTGACGCCGGGGTAGAGTCCCAGCGCAAATGCCTGGAAGCGCAGGTTATGGACCTTGCCGACGATATTTCATACTCGGTGCACGACGTTGAAGATGCAGTCTTCGGCGGGCATGTGCAGTTAGAACAGCTGCGTGAGGCGAAGCATCGGCAGGCCGTCTTCGACATGACTCGCCAATGGTATCTGCCCGCCGCTACTGACGAACAACTGGATGCGGCACTCAGCCGTTTAGAGACCCTGAACCGGTGGGTTCCGTGCATGACCGGTTCGCGCGCTTCCCTAGCCCAGTTCAAGGGACTCACCAGTAAACTCATCGGTCGTTTCGCCTGGAGCGCCGTGGAAGCAACCCGCGAACGTTATGGGCGAAACACCCCGCTAACCCGCTACAGCGCCGAACTGATCGTACCGGAAGATACCCGAGATGAAATCGCCGTCATGAAGGGGATCGCAACCGCATTCGTTATGACGGTGCGCGACGCCCAACCCCACTACGAACACCAGCACGAAATACTGGGTATCCTAGTCGAAGCACTATACGAAGATTCCCAGCGTGCATACCCTCAGTACATCGACAGCATCTTCAGAACGGACTACGCGCAGCTGGGGACTCATGACGACGACGCACGCCTGCGCCTCGTTATTGATCAAGTGGCATCCCTAACCGACAGGTCGGCGGTTGCGCTTTACACCCGCATCAACGGAACCCCCTGGATGCTGGGAGAGAAGCCCTTGTGGTAGCCGCAGCCTTCCATGCGGCAAAGACAAGACAGAGACCCCGTGCATAGACGGGCATGAAATACCTTCTAAAACTGCTATTACAGCACGGTGCAGCAGAAATGAGACGATGGCTGGACTAATCCGCAAAGAAGACATTGATGAAGTACGCGCCCGTACCGATATCCGCGAAATCGTTGAGGGATACGTAACCCTCAAAGGTGCAGGTATCGGCGCGTACAAAGGGCTGTGCCCGTTCCACGACGAACGCACGCCCTCCTTCAATGTGCGCCCGCAAATGGGCACCTACCACTGCTTCGGATGCGGAGAATCCGGTGACGTCTACTCCTTCGTCATGGCGATGGAACACACCGGGTTTACCGAAACCGTTGAACGCTTAGCGGCGCGTATCGGATACACCCTGCACTATGAAGGTGGAAACCCGCGAGACAGGTACGAAGCAAGCTTGCGCCGTCGACTTCTCGACGCACACAAAATCGCCGCAGAGTTCTTTGAACGCAGCCTCTACTCAGCGAACGCAGGGGAAGCACAACGCTTTCTCGGAGCTCGCGGGTTCGACCCAGCCGCCACCAAAACCTTCGGGGTCGGATACGCCCCCCGTGGCTGGGACAATCTGCTCAAACATCTGCGTTCCCAAGGATTTACCGATGAGGAACTGCGCGCTACCGGTATGTTTTCTGAGGGAAACCGCGGCCTCTACGACCGTTTTCGTGGGCGCATCATCTGGCCCATCCGCACCGTAGCGGGCGAAACCATCGGATTCGGGGCACGCCGTCTCTTCGACGACGACCAAGGCCCCAAATACCTCAACACCCCCGAAACGCCGCTATACAAAAAATCGCAAGTGCTTTACGGCATCGACCTCGCCAAACGTGAGATGACCAAAACCAAACAGGTCGTCATCGTCGAAGGCTATACCGATGTTATGGCGGCACATCTGGCAGGCATCAAAACCGCCGTAGCAACCTGCGGCACCGCCTTCGGTGCAGGGCACATTAAAGTGGTACGCCGCATGATCACCGATGACGGCTCCGGCGGAGAAATTATCTTTACTTTCGATGGCGATGCCGCGGGACAGAAAGCCGCGCTCGCAGCGTTTGAAGAGGATCAGCGTTTCGTGGCACAAACATACGTGGCGGTCGCCCAAGAAGGTATGGATCCGTGCGATCTTCGCCTGCACAGGGGCGATGCGGCGGTACGATCCCTTATCGCCTCTCGCCGTCCGCTCTTCGAATTCGTCATCGACACAACCCTCAAACGCTTCGACCTGACCACCCTAGAGGGGCGTGTGCTGGCGATGCGCGCCATCGCGCCCATTATCGCCGGGATCAGGGACCGCGACCTGCGCCCGGCCTATATGCGTAAAGTCTCTGGACAGCTCGGTATGGAACTTGAGGAAATACAGCGTGCGGTCGCCTACGCCCAGCGCCATCCGCAGCAGAAAAAGCGGTACGAACCGGTGGCTCAGCAGCCCCAAACGCCCCGGTATGAGCAGGTATCTGGATACGGTCAGCAGGCTCCGCAGAACTACTCAGCTCAACCGTGGAACGCATCTGCTGGAAACCCTGCGTATCAGCCAGAAGGATCCGCGAACCCCGGAAATACTATGCCAGACACTCACAGCGATACTAGCGTGGCAAATACCGCCGGGGGAGAGCCAATACTCGCCCCCGACCCTGCCGACCCCGTGGCTCGTCTCGAAAAGGCCGCACTCGAAATCGCCCTGCAGCATCCTCACTTGATGAGCGTATCCCAGTGGCAGGAATTCGCCCGCGTAGAATTCCGCTACCGTATGCACCGCGAAATTTCTCGCGGCATCATACACGCGGCCTCCACGGTAGCGCCCGCTGCCGGGGTTGAATGGCTCAACGTAGTGCGTTCCGGTACTATCGCCGAGGTACACCCCGCAATCGCCGAACTGAGTGTAGCGGCATTGCCCATAGCCCACGAAGAGCACCTCCCCAGGTTTATTGAGGGTACCCTCAACAGTCTCTTTATCCACCAGATCACCCGACAGAAATCCGACCTCATGATGCGCCTGGAGCAGCTCAGTTCGGCCTCTGACGGTGAAGAGTATGCGCACGTGCAGCGAGAGCTTTTAGAGCTTGAAATGCGCCGCAGAACACTCACAAAAAACTAGTAAGGTACATCACTATACCCTAAGTTGCGGAGGCAACAAACAGCCGGTATAGTTATTACTCGTTGCGGATAAACGCCGTAACGGGATAATCCCCCGTAGCTCAATTGGCAGAGCATTCGACTGTTAATCGAAGGGTTACTGGTTCGAGTCCAGTCGGGGGAGCTTATTAAAGGGCC
>NZ_KV793062.1:134861-137994 GCF_001808385.1 Rothia sp. HMSC08A08 | reverse complement strand
ATATAGGTTATTGATTCTAATCCTTTACTCTGGCAAATGCGGATACTCATCCACGAAAGGACCCAGGGCCTCCGCACGTTCAAGCTCAGGATGCTCAGGTTCAAACCTATCCACAACTACCACATATCCCTGGAAAAAATCCCGCACCAACGAAAGATTCTTCTCAGAACATTCAAAACCATAAATAAACTTAAGATTTTCATCTCCGTCGCGAAGACGCTCCCAGCGATAACGATCCTGCATACGTGCAATATGCTGGTATAAGGTATCCGCTTCTGCCGGGCTACTGCGGATTAAACCATCAAAGTCAGAAACATAAACAAAAAGCCCTTGCGACAGGTCCTTCCATTGATCAATTTCTTCAACAAAATCAAGTGTCCACCACGCACCTTCATCTGGCAAAGGCCAAGGACAATCAATAGCACGAATAACTTCCGCCTCTAGACTAGGCGAGTCAGAGATATTGGAACTTATAAAATTTACGATTTTCCAGCCTGCTTTCACAAGAGAGCTAACACGCTCCCGCAAAATATGGGACTCTTTAATATATATAACTGGAATAAATCCCCAGACCTCATCAACTTGTTCCACGCTAACTCCTCCTTAATAATACAAAATCTTTATAATGGTTGGGGGTGTAGTAGATATCGCCATTACTACCTACTACTAAACGTTCACTGTCCCGTTTTACCGGCAGCCTAGGTTCGTCTCGCATAATATACCCGGCGTCATGAACGTCAATTTCAAAATATCGAATATTGAGGTTTGTTCGGATGTGCTTTACCCATTACTGCCGCCGGTGTAGGATGTGCTCTCGGGGTACTCATCAGGAGCATCAATCCACTCCCCATCCTCATACAACGGGTCAGGAAAACCCTGAGGAAAAAACACTTTCTTATACCTCTCCACACCGCTCCAAGGATATTCCGCCCCATCTTTGGCGGTTACAGTTTTATCTTCAAAGAATTTTTTGATCACAGGTAGGCTCTCGCGTGAAAATTCAAATCCATATCCAAAGAGGACCCGATAAAGCCCACTACCGAAAACTGGACGAACAGTATAACGACCGTCCATAGTTTCCAGAATATTTACGCACGCTGTAACAGCCTTATCATCCATCACGAAGAGATCATCAAAGTTTTTATACAGCATAAACAGTCCTTGACGCATATCAAACCAGTTAATCAGGCAGGCATCTTCAGAAGCCCAGCGCAGGTTAAAATCATCCGGAATAGCATAGACACTCTCAATACTCGCAACCAGACGGTACGCAAAATCCAACGTGGTTTTTACCCCGGCACAGTCAACAACAATAACCTTCCACCCCTCCGCTTCCAGATAAGGCAGCATATGGTTCTCCCAGTACCCACCCTCACGAATAAACAAAGGAGCTACAAAAGATTTCGGCCTTTCTGGTGTGTAAACCATAGTTATTTTCTCCCTTACTCTACTATCAGGATAAACGTGTGATAATGATCCGGGCTGTAATAGATACTGCCATTACTACCCACTATCAACCGGTCATCACCACGAGTCGTCTCAGGCTTCCCGTTAGGCTTCAACTCAACTCTACCGTTTTCACCAATCTTAGGTTGAGGAGCCATAAAATCCATCTCCGTATACGTAATAGGATTCCCCTCAACAGCAGTTGCGGCAGAACAGCCTCCGTAGCTTTCTTATTTGGTGACAGGCATAAAGATATAGAAAATTAGTTGTCCGTAACTTCGCTATAAGCTACGGACAACTAAACTCAAGAAGGAACATGATCGATTATTCGGGATCGTCAAATTCACTATGCACCAGGTGCACTTTCGAGGCAAGAACAGGGTCATACAATGGTGACTCAGGATAATACCGAGGGTCTTCCACATAGACTCCGGTAGAATCCTTATCATCAATCGTAAACCCATAGACGATCCCTTCTTTATCGTACAGAGGGTCCGGGGCACCATGAGGGAAATTCCTGCGCTGTTCTTCCTCAAAATCAGACCATGGATACCGCACACCCTCACCGGCAATCATCACGTTCTCAGCACCCATCAGTTCCTCAAACTGTGGGAGATACGAGGTGGGAAGACCAACGCCGTACCCCACCACCACAGGGTACTGTTCATAAATATTTCCCCGGAATTTGGAATAATAATAAACAATATCTTCAATCAGTTGGAGCATAAAATCGGCTCCATAGCCATTATATAGGTCAGGATGGGTAGAGAAGATGTCTTCAAAATTCTTATAAAACACAAAGAGACCTTTGCGCATATTAATGCCGTAGATGTCAGTGATATTATCTTTGACCCCCATAGCATTAATATATCCATGCTCAGGAACCTTAAAGTTGAGTTCACGTAGAAGCCTTGTGCCGCAATCCTCAATATCCTCTACATTCGCACAGTCTACTTCAGCGATATACCACCCCTGCTGCTGTAAACTAGGCTTCATGATTTTCTCCCAGTACCCGCTCTCCTGAGTGAACACCGGAACAATGAACTCATCCTTATATTCGCATTTATACTTCATAGTGTTTATATAGAAGGGTCTGGCTCAGTAAATTCACTATGCACCAGGTGTACCTTTGAGGCAAGAACAGGGTCATACAATGGTGATTCAGGATAATACCGAGGATCAGCAACATAGATACCCGTAGCCTGCGGATCATGGTTTATAACCCCACCAAAGAGCTGACCTGTCTTATCGTAGAGAGGGTCCGGGGCACCGTTCGGGAAGTTCCTGCGCTGTTCTTCTTCGAAATCAGACCATGGATACCGCACACCCTCACCGGCAATCATCACATTTTCCGCACCCATCAGCTCCTCAAACTGTGGAATATATGAGGTGGGAAGACCAACACCATACCCTACCACCACAGGAAACTCTTCATAGATATATCCACGTAAGGTTGAATAATAATAAACAATATCTTCAATCAGTTGGAGCATAAACTCGGCTCCATAGCCATTATATAGATCAGGATGGGTAGAGAAGATATCTTCAAAATTCTTATAAAAAACAAAGAGGCCTTTGCGCATATTAATGCCATAGATATCCCTAAGATTTCCTTTGACCGCCATGGCATTAATATATCCATGCTCAGGAACTTTAAAGTTGAGTTCACGTAGAAGCCTTGTGCCGC